>PLXO01000296.1 GCA_003151425.1 Acetobacteraceae bacterium | reverse complement strand
CCCCCTCCCGTGCCCCACACCCAAAAGGATGGATTCTAAAGGCTCCGCCTTTAGTGGGGGTCCAGGGGGCAAAGCCCCCTGGCGGGTTTCAGGGCGGAGCCCTGACCTTCCTTCGTTCGTGCGAGGTCTGGGATGATCTTCGCGGCGCCATGGGTGTTGTTGGCGTTGGCGGCGTTGCCGCTGTTGTGGTGGCTGTTGCGGGTGACGCCGCCGGCGCCGTTGAGCGAGAGTTTTCCGGCCATTCGGTTGTTGCTCGGGTTGCAAGCGCGGGAGGAAACGCCGGCGCGCACCCCATGGTGGCTGTTGCTGTTGCGCGTGGTGGCGGCTGGGTTGGTGATTGTGGGGCTGGCGCAGCCGGTGCTGGATGCGGGGTCGCGGCTGCCTGGCAGCGGGCCGGTGCTGCTGGTGCTGGATAACGGCTGGGCGGCGGCGGACGACTGGCCGCGGCGGATGCAGGCGGCGAATGGAGCGCTGGACAGTGCGGCCCGGGCCGGGCGCCAGGCGGCGCTGCTGGCGACGGCCGCCGACGAGACCGGAGCCGCACCGCGGCTGACAGCCGTTATGCCGGTGGCGGACTTGCGCGCGCGGCTGGCGGCGCTGCATCCGGAGCCGTGGCCACCCGATCGGGCTGCGTCGGCGGCGGCGCTGGCCGCGTGGCGGGATCGGGATGGCGCCGTGGTCTACCTCGCGGACGGGCTGACGCATGGCGGCGATTTTGCGGCGTTCGGGCAGGCGCTGGCGGGCACCGGGCAGGTGACGGAGGTTTGCTGTCCAAGCCTGCCGCAGCGCGTGCTGCTGCCGCCGAAGAGCGAGGCGGACCGTTTGGTTGCGCGGCTTGCTCAGGTGCCGCAGCCACTGGCGACGCACGCCGCGGTGCTGGCGCAGAGCGGCGACGGGCGGACGCTGGCGCGCGCTGCCATCGACCTGCCGGCGGGCGCTGGCACCGGCGAGGCGCCGATCCTGCTGCCGCCGGAACTGCGCAACCGGCTCAGTCGGCTGGTGCTGGAGGGGCCGCCGTCGGCCGCCTCGGTGGTGCTGCTGGACGAGCGCTGGCGGCGCCGCCCGGTTGGCCTGGTGGCCGGCGATGAGACGACCGCCGAGACGCCGTTCGCCGGGCCGCTGTATTACCTGAACCGGGCGCTGGAGCCGTATACCGAGCTGCATACCGGCGACCTTGCCAGCCTGGCGCGGCGCGAGACCTCGGTGCTGATTTTGGCTGACCGGCCGCTGCCGTCGGGGGCCGAGCGCGACGCGGTCACGAAGTGGGTCGAGCAGGGCGGGCTGCTGATCCGCTTCGCCGGGCCGCGCACGGCCGAGCAGCCGATTGGCGAGACCGACCCGCTGCTGCCGGTGCCGTTGCTGGGCGGCGACCGTCAGTTGGGCGGCGCGCTGTCGTGGAGCGAGCCGGCCGGGCTGGCGCCATTCGTCGCGAGCTCGCCGTTCGCGGGCTTGGCGGTGGCGCCCGAGGTGAAGGTGACGCGGCAGGTGCTGGCGGAGCCGAGTGCCTCGTTGGGCGGCCACACCTGGGCGCAGTTGGCCGACGGCACGCCGCTGGTGACCGAGGCGACGCGCGGCGCCGGGCGGATCGTGCTGTTCCACGTCACCGCCAATGCCGACTGGTCGAACCTGCCGCTGTCGGGGCTGTTCGTGGAGATGCTGCGCCGGCTGGTCGCGCTGTCGGCCGGGGTGGCGACGCCGTCGGAGGCGACGGTGCTGGCGCCGGCGGAGACGCTGGACGGCTACGGGCTACTGAGCACGCCGCCGGAATCCGCGACCGGACTGGCGGCGAATGCGTTCGCGGCGACCGCGGTCTCGCCGCGCCATCCGCCGGGGCTGTATGGGCCGGAGAATGGGCGGCAGGCGTTGAACCTGGGCGCCAACCTGCCATTGCCGCAGGCCGCCCCGATGGTGCGCGGCGCGACGGTGGAGACGTTTGCCGCGCGGGGGGCGGAGCGGGCGATTGGGCCTTGGCTGCTGGCGGCGGCGATGGCGCTACTGGCGCTCGATCTGGTGATCGCGTTGGGGTTGCGGGGGCTGCTGCGCCCGCGGTTGGCGGCGCTGGTGCTCGGGTTGGTGCTGGGGTCGGGCATGCCAGGGGTGGGGTTAGGCCCGCCCGGGTTGGGCCCACTGGGGTTGGGCCCTCTGGGGTTGGGCCCTCTGGGGTCGGGCCCACTGGGGTTGGGTTCGCTGGGGATAAGCTGGCTGGGGATAAGCACGGCGTCGGCGCTGGAGACCAGGCCCAATCCGGCGCTGGCGACCCGGCTGGGCTACATCGTCACCGGCGATTCCCAGGTCGATGCGACCTCCCGGGCCGGGCTGGAGGGACTGTCGGACTACGTCAATCGCCGTACCGCCGCGATCCTGGTCGAGCCCGACCCGGTGGTGCCGGGCAAAACCGATCTGAGCTTCTACCCGTTGCTATATTGGCCGATCACCTCCGATGTGACGCCGCTCGGCACCGCGGAGGCGGCGGCGCTGAACGACTACATGAGCCGTGGTGGCATCATCGTGGTCGATACGCGCGATTCCGGGTCAGGCGCGGGCTTCGCGCCTGGCACCGAGAATGCGCTGCAGCGCGTGGCGCGTGGGCTGGTGATCCCGCCGCTGGCGCCGCTGACCACCGAGCACGTGCTGGCGCGGGCGTTTTACCTGCTGTCGGATTTCCCTGGCCGTTACACCGGGGATACGGTGTGGGTGCAACGTGACCAGGACCGCACGAACGACAGCGTCAGCCCGGTGATCGTCGGCGGCAACGACTGGGCGGCGGCCTGGGCGGTGGATGCGGATGGGCGCAATCCGTACGCGGTGATCCCTGGCGGGGCGCGGCAGCGCACGCTGGCGTATCGTTTCGGCGTCAATCTGGTGATGTATGCGCTGACCGGCAACTACAAGGGCGACCAGGTGCACGTGCCGGCGATCCTGCAGCGGCTGGGGCAGTAGGGCGGCGTCGACAGGGGTGCGGTCCTACAAGTGCTTGATCGCGCTACTGCCTGGTGATCTGGCTTCGCGCGATGCCGCGTGATCCAGAGCGCGAGCCAGCCAAACCCGGACAGGCCGATCCCGACCAGTGGGACGACCAGCCAGCAGGTTTCCAGGGTCACCGCAGCCTGCCGGGTACGACTTGCGCCAGCCAGATGAGATCCGCACCCAATATGAGCCATGCTGACGTTGAACTACATATCGCCGAGTGGACCATATGCCCCTGGCTATGGCCCCGGTGTCAATGTCACCGCGACGCCGACGCCTGCCGCGATGCGAGAGGCATTCGGAACCTCGGCCACCGTGCCGCCGACTACTGGCTGGATCAATCCGTCGAACTACAGCGGCAATCTGTGGGGCGGGTACCCGGACGAGATCGCGACGGCCGGCAATTCCTATCTGTGGATCGAGGCGTTGAACTCAGGCGGCGCAGTGATCAGGTTGCTTGTCACCGGATCCTACACCGTCACCTGACCGGGGCGTCCTCGGTCAGCACGGCGCTGCGCAGCTTGCCGAGCGTCCGCTTGAAGGCGCGGAGCGTGTCGGCCGGATAGTCGTGGTGGATCACGTTGTCGAGCAGCCAGATCAGCTCGGCGATCTCCGGGTCGGAGAGGCGGACGCGGCCGGCCTTCCTGCGGCGCAGCTTGGTGCGGATCGAGGCGAAGAGTTGGCCGATCGGAGTGTCGCCCCAGGCCTCGCCCCGGTATTCGACGGCCTCGCTGGTGAACCTGTTTTCGTTGACGGAGAAGGCGATTTCCGCGGACTTGGTCATTGAGGCGTGTCCCGTTGCTCAATGACTTACTATTGCATAAATGCAACGACTATGCCACAAGTAAGTTACTTGCAAACACGGATTCCCCGTGCTAGGCGAGGCACATGGGCAGACCAGCAACCGCACCGAACCGCAGACAAGTCGGCCTCGACGACGAGCTGTGGGAGCGTGTCACCGCCTATCGCTTCGCGAATTTCCTGGAGAGCGAGTCCGCCGCTCTCCGCGAGCTGGTTGTGCTGGGCCTGGAGGTGGCCGAGCGAAAGCCGGCCCCAACCAAGAAGCCGGTGACCGCGCGAGGATCTCGTCGAAAGTTGCGCGGCTAGGGGGGCACTATCGAACCACCGACGCCGGAATTTGCGGTCCCGCGTTCTACCAACTGGGGCCGGTAGCAGCGGAACCGACAGTTCGAATCAGCTCGAAGACCAGGAGGAACCAGGACGGCTTGTAGGACCGCATCCGACCCATGGCGGACCTTCGCCGGCGTTCAACCTGTGGCGCTTCGTGACCCTTCGCCGCCATTCGACCGGGTGAGCTGCCGATCGAAAGACGATACTTGCTGGAAATGTCGCCGCAACACCTTTCAAACGTGCGGCAAGCCCCATCTGAAGCGAAAAAGGCGTTATCCAACGCGGGAGGAGATCGCTACGGCGGTGGCGCTCCTCGCGGCGCCGGGAGAAAGCAAGGTGCATAGGGCGTACATTTCGGTCGGCGGCGGGCTGACTGCGGAAGGCGGGATTCCGCGGGCGTAGGGGGGCTCCGGCGCGTCGTCCCTCACTGCAACCCTATTCCGCCGCTGAAGGGAACTGCCTAGGCTGATTCCGCTGCGAGACAAGGAACCCATGCCCGGACCGCTGCCCGAGGACCTCGCCCACACGCTCGCGCAGAAGCTGCGCGACGACCAGCTCGTGCTGTTCGCCGGCGCCGGCCTGTCGATGCAGGCCAAGGCGCGCGACGGATCGGACCGGCGCATGCCGGGCTGGGATGCGCTACTGGAAGGTGTGGCGGCGCGGTTCGGCCTCGACCCGGCGCACTACCGCATGGACCGCCTCAGCCTGCTCGACACCGCCGAGATTAAGCAAGGCCGCGCCGCGCTGAACGACGCGGTGCGGCAGATCATCGCCGACGACGCGTTCATCCCCGGCGAGGCGCACGCGGCGCTGCATGCGCTGCCCTGGGCCGCGGTGTGCACCACCAACTACGATACGCTGCTGGACCGCTGCCTCGCCTGCCCGCCCGTCGTCACCGAGGACGACTTCCGCGCGCAGAACCGTCTGCCGCGCGCGCAATGGCGGAAACTGTTCAAGCTGCACGGCTCGCTCGACAACCCACACACGCTGACCGCGCGCGACTACAAGCGATGGGCCGAGCGCCATCCCGTCGCGCACAACTTCGTCATGGACCTGTTGCTCAAGGACACGTTCCTGTTCGTCGGCTACTCGCTAAGTGATCCGCACTGGAAGGCGTTGCTCGACTTGGTGGAACAGCTCGTCGGCACGGACGAGAAATGGTTGTACGCGCTGGTCTGGCAGGCGAGCGACGCCGAACTGGTGCCGCTGAAGCTGATTCACCGGATCAACGGTGCTGGCCTGCACAGCGACGCCGACTACGCCGCTTCGTTCCGCCAATTGCACGACACTTTGGGTCGTCTGGGGAAGCCGGTGGCGCCGCGCGCCGCGGACCCGGCGGCCTTTTCCTACGACCGCGCGCAATACGCGCAGGCCGTGCGCCGCACATATGGCTACGCCGACCTGGGCGCGATCTACCAGTGGGGCGCCGGCTTCGCGCGCGACGACGTACCGCTCGGGGACATCTTCGTCGAGCCGGACCTGCTCCTACCGGCGTCAGTGAAACGACCCACCGAAGACGCCGCGGAAGATGCCGCGCCGGATGAAGACCTGTCCGAACTGGAACGCGAACGCCGCCGGTCCACGCGCCAACCGGGCGCGGAACAACAGCGCCGCAAGCCCGCCGCGACCGTCGCTGCCGAGACAGAGCGCCTGCTAATTGTCGGCGCGCCCGGCCTGGGCAAGTCCACCCTGCTCCGCCACCTGCTGCTCCGGGCCACCGAGCGTTGGCTGGCCGACCCCCTCGGCGCGCCCTTCCCCTGCCTGGTCCGCCTGTCGCAATGGGCGGAGACCGACGGCCCGCCGGAGGGTAGGCTGCCGCGCTACCTCACCACGCACTTGC
The DNA here is from genome assembly GCA_003151425.1 of Acetobacteraceae bacterium. Taxonomy (GTDB): domain Bacteria; phylum Pseudomonadota; class Alphaproteobacteria; order Acetobacterales; family Acetobacteraceae; genus Palsa-883. The sequence continues at coordinate 1,900 of PLXO01000296.1, read as the reverse complement.
CGGGCTTTGCCGAGATCAGCCACGACGCCGCCACCGCCTGGCAAGCCGGCGAGGTGCTGTGGCTGCTCGACGGCATCGACGAAATCCGCGGCGCAGCGGCACGCGATCGGTTCCAGGAGGAACTGGTCCGCCTCGCTGCCCCCGGCTCGCGGCATCGTTTCGTCGTGAGCACGCGCCCCGCCGGCGAGCCGCGCGGCGGGCTCGGTGCCGAATGGCTGCGTACCGAATTGCCGGCGCTGGCCGAGCCGCAGGTATTGGGCATCCTGCGCAAATGGTCCGCAGTGCTGGAGAAGAAGGACGTGTTGCGCCTGGACGCGGCGGATTTCGCCGCGCGGCTGGCGCGCGATCCCGGCCTGCGCCGGGTACGCGGCAACGCGTTGCTGCTGACCATGGCCGTGCTGTTCTTCAAGCAGCGCAGGCGCCTGCCGAACGACCGCTGGGAGTTCTACGACGGCGCCGAGCAAGCGCTGCGCGACTCCTGGGCGAGGCACCGGCTGAACGACAAAGACGCTGCGTCTCTGCCGGGTCAGTACGCGGCAACGGTGCTGGAATCGCTCGCGCTCGACGGCATGCGCGAGGGCCGAGTGCTGTTCACCACCCAGCAGGTGGCCGCAACCGTCCGCGCGGTCCTGGCCGGGCGCAAGTACACCGGCGGCGAACAGGACGCCGAAGTGCCACGCTTCCTCGACGTGGCGCGTGACGCGATCGGCGTGTTCGTCGAGCAGGCGCCGGAGCGGTTCGGCTTCGTGCATCTGACCTTTCAAGAGTTTCTCGCCGCCCGGGCGCTGGTGATGCGCGGCGAGGACGCGCCGGCCATCATCGCCCGGTTCTGGGACCATCCCGACTGGCGGGAAACCTGGCTGCTCTACGCGCTCGGCTGCCAGACATTGCAAGGGCGCTACGCCGCGTTGTTCGACATCATCCTGCGACGGCCGACGGTGCACGCGTTCGATGCGATGCTGCACCGGCCGCAGCGCGCCGCGCTACTGCTGGCCGGGGTCGGCTCGGACAGTCCGCCCGACACGGCGGCTCCCGCGCTGGCATGGGCGGCCCGGGCGCTGGAGCAGGGGCCCGCCCGCGATGCGTTGTTGGTGCTGGAACTCGTCGCTACATGGGAGCGGTCATTGCCTGATCGGTTGCGAGATGGTGTGCTCGGACGGTTGCGCGGCCGAGACTGGCGCCTCCGCGAGCTGGCAGTTCACGCTCTGGCCGCGCGCACCGACGACGCCACGGTCCGCAATGCGCTGGTCGCCGTTTGGAAGGACAAAGACGTGGATGTCCGCCAAACCGCGGTGCTGGCGCTGGCTGTGCGCGCCGACGACGCCACGGTCCGCAACGCGCTGCTCGCCGCTTGCAAGGACAAAGACGCAGATGTCCGCCAAGCCGCGGTGCTGGCGCTGGCTCCGCGCGCCGACGACGCCACGGTCGGCAACGCGCTACTCGCCGCCTACATGGACAAAGACGAGAACGTCCACTACGCCGCGAAGCATGCGCTGGCCGAGCACGCCGACGACGCCACGGTCCGCAACGCGCTGCTCGCTGCTTGCAAGGACAAAGACCCGCGAGTCCGCCATGCCGCGGTGCACGCGCTGGCCGCGCTCGGCGACGACGCCACGGTCCGCGCCACGCTGCTCGCCGCTTGCAAGGACAAAGACGCGGCTGTCCGCCGAGCCGTAGTGAGGGAGCTGGCCGGGCGCGCCGACGACGCCACGGTCCGCGACGCGCTGCGCGTTGCCTGCACCGACAAAGACGCGGATGTCCGCCAAGCCGCGGTGCGGGCGCTGGCCGGGCGCGCCGACGACGCCACGGTCCGCGACGCGCTGCTCGAAGCCTGCACCGACAACGACGCGGATGTCCGCCAAGCCGCGGTGCGGGCGCTGGCAGGGCGCGCCGACGACGC
>PLXO01000125.1 GCA_003151425.1 Acetobacteraceae bacterium | reverse complement strand
CCACACCGGCGATCGCCGGTGTGGAGGTGCCCCCCAAGCGCGCCTCGGTCCCCCCTCCCTCGCCCCAACCAACGGGCGGGGTCCAGGGGCGGAGCCCCTGGCCTTGCTTTTCGTCGCGGGCCGGGCTCCGCCCATGTCAGGCGCGCTCCGGGTTGGCGATGGTGCGGTGGGCGCGGATCAGCAGCACGGACAGGGCCGGGTAGAGGGCGGCGGTCAGTGTGGCCTGGAACAGGGCCGGGCCGGGGGGCATGAGGCGCAGTGACAGCAGTGACGTGAGCGCCCAGAGCAGGGCCGAGGCGCCGGCGCCCACGCAGATGAACGCGAGCCACACCGTGACGAAGCCCTGTTGGGTCAGCATGCGACGCCAGCGTGCGGCCAGGCCGTGCACCAGCAGGAGGGTCAGGACCCCGCTGCCGATCGGCAGGTAGCCTAGCAGGTCGAGCAGCAGGCCGAGCAGGAAGACGATCGGCGGCGGCATGGCGGCGGGGCGGAACAGGGACCAGAAATACACCGCGGCCAGGGTTACCGCCGGCAGCAGCACGGCCTGGTCGGCGATGCCGAGCGGCAGGCCGCACAGCAGCATCAGCAGCACCGTGCTGGTGGCCGGGAAGCTGTGCCGTGCCATGATGTCGAGCCGCCGGCCGAGCGACGGTCTTGGGCGGATACCGGGGATCTGTTCGTCGCGGGCCATTGGCGCGGCCTCAGCGCAGCCGCTCGACGAGCGGGCGGGCGGCTTCGGGCGGCGCCATGCCGTTCAGGCCGTAGTCGAAGATGCGCACCACCTCCAGCCGATCGAGCCGCGCCGTTGGCTGCACCTCCGGGACGTTGGCGGTACTGAAGCGCACGGTGCCGACCGGCAGATTGGCCGGGAAGGCGTCGGCCTCGGGCGAGGTCACCACCCGCTCGTTCTCGCGTGGCGGCGCGCCGTCGGACCAGTAGAGCAGGCGTGGGCGTGGCCCGTTGGTGCCGGTCATGATGGCGTGGCCGCCGCTGGGTTCCAGGATGACCGGGATGCGGCTGTTCAGGTCGGTGATCAGCAGCACGCGCGCCGTCCGCGCGCCGACCTCGCTGACCCGCCCGACCAGGCCGCTTTCGTCCAGCGCGATCTCGCCGCGGTGGATGAAGTGGTTCGGCCCGAGTGCCAGCAGCACCGCCCTGGCGTAGACGCCACCTGCATCGGCCACCACGCGCGCGGTGACGTACGCGGTTGTCGGGTCCGGCACCCAGTGCAGGTCCGCCTTCAGCCGTCGGTTCTCGGCATCCAGCGCCAGCGCGGTCGCCTGCCACTGCCGCAGCCGCTCGTTCTCGTCGCGCAGCCGCGCGTTGTCGGCCCGCATGTCCCACAGATCGGTGATTTGGGTGATGGCCGCGCGGGCTTGGCCGAGCGGTTCCGACAGCACGACGTAGATCGGCGCCAGCGAGTCGCCGAGCGCCATGCGGACGCGGTCCGCCAGCAGCGTGTCGGCCTTGCCCACGAGCAGCAGGCCGAACGACGCGGCGATCAGCACCGGCAGGGTCAGCTTCGACAGGACCTGCCGCGCCGGGATCGACAGTGGGGGGATCACGTCCGCCCAATCCTCCATGATGCAGGCGTTATGTTGCACGCCGCCGGGCACGCTATCGCCGGCGTGAGCGGTATAATAGCCGATCCGTCGCCGCGATCCGATAGGCCGCAGACCTGCCATTCTCCCCCTCCCCTTGAGGGAGGGGGTTGGGGGGAGGGGTCGGTGCCAGGGTCGCTCCGCAGCTTCGTACCTCGCCGACCCCTCCCCCCTCCCTCAAGGGGAGGGGGAGAAGGCTTTTTTTTAGTACATGCTGGTCAGCACGTTGCGCAGGCGGCGCATTTCCTCCAGCGCACGCCCGGTGCCCAGCGCGACGCATTGCAACGGGTCCTCGGCCACTGCCACGGGCAGGCCGGTGGCCTCGCGCAGCACCTGGTCCAGACGGTAGAGCAACGCCCCGCCGCCGGTCAGCACGATGCCCTTGTCGACGATGTCGGCGGCGAGCTCTGGCGGGGTGTTCTCCAGCGCCACCTTCACCGCCTCGACGATCGCGCCAACCGGCTCGGCCAGGCTGTCCGAGATCTGCCGCTGGCTCACCAGCACCTCACGCGGGACGCCGCCCATCAGGTCGCGTCCCTTGACCTCGCGCGAGGGGCCGTCATCGCCGTCGAACATCGCGGCGGCGCCGAGCTCCATCTTGATCCGCTCGGCCGAGGACTCGCCGATCAACAGGTTATGGTTGCGCCGGATGTAGCTAATGATCGCCTCGTCCATCTTGTCGCCGCCCACCCGCACGCTGCGGGCATAGACGATGCCGCCGAGCGAGATCACCGCGACCTCCGTCGTGCCGCCGCCGATATCGACCACCATGGACCCCGACGGCTCGGTCACCGGCAGCCCGGCGCCGATCGCCGCGGCCATCGGCTCCTCGATCAGCATCACCTTGCGCGCGCCGGCGCTTTCGGCACTTTCCTGGATCGCGCGGCGTTCGACCGCGGTGGAGCCCGACGGGACGCAGACGATGATCACCGGGGAGGCGAAGCTGCGGCGGCCGTGCACCTTGCGGATGAAGTGCTTGATCATCTCCTCCGCCACCTCGAAATCGGCGATGACGCCGTCGCGCAGGGGGCGGATGGCGGAGATGTTGCCGGGGGTGCGGCCGAGCATCAGCTTGGCCTCCTCGCCGACCGCGAGGACGTGCTTCTTGCCGCGCACCTCGGCGATGGCGACCACCGACGGCTCCGCCAGCACGATGCCGCGTCCCTTGACGTAGACCAGCGTGTTGGCGGTGCCGAGATCAATGGCCATGTCGGCTGACATGAAGCCGAGCAGCCGGGAAAACATTCGATGAACCTTCAAGGCGATACGCTGAGACGGCGCAGGGATTAGCCCCGCGGTTGCCGGTCCACAAGGGGCCGCGGGTCGAGGGCGAACGCGTGCGCGAGGGAAGGCCGGGGGTTTCGGCCCCAGACCCCGCCCAAGGGGCAGCGCCCCCCGGCGGGTTTCAGGCAGAACCCCGGTGCTTAAATTTCGCTGATTGCCCGCTGCACCGCTTCGAGCGTCGCATTGATGACGTCATCGTTGTGCTCGGTGGACAGGAACCAGGCGCCGCGCTCCAGGGCGCGGACGCCGTGGCGCAGTAGGGCAGTGGCGAATTTCACGTAGCGGGCGCGGTCCATTTTCAGCAGGTCGTCCCAGTTACGGGGCTTTTCAGTCAGGCCGATCGCGACGTGGAAGATTTGCGGGAAGCCGTTGACCACGGCGGCGATGCCGGCGGCGTCGAAGGCGGCCTGGATGCCTTGCATGAGCCGGAGGCCGCGGATTTCCATGCCTGCGTGCGTCGCCGGGTCGCGCAGCCGTTTCAGGGTGGCAACGGTTGCCGCCATCGCGACGGCCTGGCCGTTATAGGTGCCGCCATGCACGACGCCTTGGGTCATCAGGTCCATCAGATCCTTCCGGCCGGCGACGGCGGCGACGGGGAAGCCGTTGGCGATGGCTTTGGCGAAGGTTGCGAGGTCCGGGGTGACGCCCAGGCGGGCCTGCGCGCCGCCGGGGGCGACCCGGAACCCGGTGACCACTTCGTCGAACACCAGCACGGTTCCGGCTTTCGTGCAGGCCTCGCGGACGCCTTCGAGGTAGCCGGGCAGCGGCAGGATCGCGCCCGAGTTGCACATGACGGATTCCATGATCACGCCGGCGACGTCGTTCTGCGCCACGCGGGCCTGGAGGGCTGCGAGATCGTTCCAGGGCAGCACAACGATTTCGCGCGTTTCCTCGGCCTGTCCGCGGCTGCCGGCGACGGGGCCGGAGGCGTCGGCGGGTGGGGCGGTGGACCACAGGATGTTGTCGAACCAGCCGTGGTAGTGGCCGGCGAATTTGATCACCACGCGACGGCCGGTGGCGGCGCGCGTCAGGCGCAGGGCGGCTTGCACCGCCTCGCTGCCGGAGGAGCAGAAGCGCATCCGTTCGGCGCACGGCACCATTTCGCAGACCAGCCGGGCGGCCTCGGTTTCCAGCGCGCTCTGGCCGCCGTAGAGCAGCCCCTTGGGGAGCTGAGCGGCGGCGGCGGCGATGACGTCGGCGGGCGTGTGGCCGAGGATCATCGGGCCCATGCCGAGGTAGTAGTCGATCAGGCGGTTGCCGTCGGCATCGAACAGAAAGGCGCCCTCGGCCCGCTCGAACACCAGGGGTGTCGGGGACATGCCGAGGCGGAAATTGCTGGACACGCCGCCGGCGAGCCACTGCGAGGATTCGGCGATGCGCCGGCGCGACTCCTCGAACGACAGCGTGCCGTCCTGCCAGTTGCGCCGATCCGCCACACTTGCTTCCGACATCGCACTCTCCGTGTCATCACGCCGGCCCGGCAGCGTTGATTGGGGTTAGGATTCGGGATGCTGACCTGCCTGTCAACGCTTCCAGACCCAGGGCTTCGGCAAAGACTTCGGCATCGACGATATCAGCGTGGCGTCCGCCGCCGTTCCCGAGCCCTCAACGCTGCTCGTGCTGGCGACGGGCATCGCCGGTCTGTTCGGGGCGCGTCGCCGGCGCGGCAAGTAAGCCACCGCCGCCTGCAATCCGGCGCTCCGCGGCCCGCCGCCGCCTCAGGCCCGCCGCCGCCTCAGGTGGGGATGCGCGCCGGGTCCAGGTTGTTGCGCCACGCCACCGTCGCCGCCAGCGGCCACAGGACGAACCCCTTGGCGGCCAGCGTCGGCAGCCACACCTCGAGCGCCGCCAGCGTGTGCGGCCGCGGGTGGGCAATGGCGATGGCGTGGCCGTGTCGGCGGGCAAACGCCTCGGTCGCGGCGAGCTGGCCCCAGATCACCGCCGGCTTGGCGACGTTGTCGATGAACACGTCGCGCGCGGCCGCCGGCACGCCGGCCACCTCGGCGCAGCCCAGCGCGACGCTGTGCGGCACCACCACGCTGTCCAGGAACAGCATCCCGTGGGCAGCCACCTCGCGCGCCATCAGCTCCATCAGCAGCGGGTCGAGTGTGGCGACGCTACCCATGTGGTTGTTCACGCCGACGCTGTCCGGCACCGCGGCGATGGCCGCGCGCAGCAGGGCCCGGTTGACCTCGGGCGGCAGGTCGATGCGCAGCGGGTCCGGCCCGGTCTGCCGGATGCTGTCGGAGTAGGACTGCATCGGCATGTGCAGCATCGCCTCGTGCCCGCGCGTGGCAGCGGCGGCGACCTTGCCGGGCAGGTCGCGCGCGAAGGGGAACCAGGCGAGGGTCAGCGGCCCCGGCAATGCCACCGCCTGCGCCGTGTAGGGATGCGTCACGCCCATGTCGTCGATCACGAGGGTGATCGCCGGCCGCCCATCCAGCGGCGGCGCGGCGACCGCGTTGCGTCGCCACGGCGGCGGGACGGCGGGCGGAACCAGCGCCGGCGCGAGGGCCTGTATCGCGGGAAGGTCGGCGCGGGTCGCCGGCGCGACGGATGCCGCCTGGTCGGGTTCCAATTCGACGAGCATCGATTGGGGGGTCGCCGGCATGGCCGGGGCGAGGGCAGCGACGGCAATCGCGCCGGCGATGAACTGACGGCGGGGGATGACGTGACGGCGGGGCAGGATCATGCAGGCGGCTTTGCGGAATGGAATCGGATCGCAGCAATAGGGCAACAGTATCGCACGAATGTGGCGGGTGCGCGAGATGATTGCTACTGTTATTCAGCCAGGAGACAACTATTCCGGCGGATGTAGCACTGCTTGGATCAGACGCAACCGTTCGGACATTGGCCGAGGCCATGCAAGCTGCCCAGACCCCGACGCGAGCCCAGGAGCGGCTTGCAGCGAATCGGCAAGCATTCGACTTCTGGAATCGCGATATCGCTTGGAATGGTCTGCCGCTCGACTGTTATCGCCACCGGCGCCCCGATGAGCACCGTGACGATCACGTTACCGGAAGAACAGGTATTTCACGAGTGCGGCGACGAGCAGGACAGGAACGATTACTGCCAGTAGTCCGATCAAACCCATGCCCCACATCAGAGCGCCACCTTGCATCATTCCCTGGTCCATCATCTGCTTGGCTCCCTTTCACACTGGCGTCTTCACCGCTCGTAGCCGGGCAGGTGGCGTTCATTCGGCCGGCAGCGCTGCGTGCTCGTGGACGGCGGCTGGCGCGGCGTTCTCTTGGGGCAGTCGCCATCCTTTGACGATCGTGTAGATCGCCGGGATGACGAGCAGGGTCAGGATCGTGGACGAGACCATTCCGCCCACCATCGGCACCGCGATGCGTCGCATGACCTCGGAGCCGGTTCCGTTACTCCAAAGGATCGGCAACAGGCCTGCCATGATCGCGACGACGGTCATCATCTTCGGCCGCACGCGCTCCACGGCGCCGGTCATGATCGCCCGGTGTAGATCCGTGCGGCTCAACGCTACGCCCTCGACAAGTCTCTGCTGGCGTATCTCGGCGAGCGCGTGGTCGAGATAAATCAGCATCACCACGCCGGTCTCCGCGGCAACACCGGCGAGCGCAATGAAGCCGACCGCCACGGCAACGCTCATGTTGTAGCCCAGCCACCACATCAACCAGGCACCGCCGACGAGCGCGAAGGGTACGGACAGCATCACAATGAACGTCTCGGCGAGCCGTCCAAAGTTGAGGAACAGCAGCACCATGATGACGACCAGGGTCACCGGAACAACCACCTTCAGCTTCGCTTCGGCGCGTTGCAGGTGCTCGAACTGACCGCTCCACTCGATGTGATAGCCCGCCGGCATTTTGACCTGTGCCGCCACCTTCCGAGACGCCTCGGCGACATAGCCGCCGAGGTCGCGCCCTTCGAGATCAACGTAGATGTAGGCTACGGGCTGCGCGTTCTCGGTGCGGATGCTGGGCGGACCCATGGTGACGCGCACGCTGGCGATTTGGCCAAGCGGCACCATCGCGCCGCTCATTGTCGGGACCAGGACGTCGCTCGCGATGGCCGCCGGATCATCGCGCAGTCCGCGCGGGTAACGAACGTTCACACCGTAACGCTCGCGCCCTTCAACCGTCGTCGTGACGGTCTCGCCACCAAGCGCGACTGCCACCACCTTCTGCACATCGTCCACCGACAGCCCGTAGCGAGCCGCGGCCTCGCGATCCGGCTCGATCTCGACATAATGGCCGCCCTCCTGGTGCTCGGCGAAGGCGCTCGTGGTGCCCGGCACGTTGTGAACCACCTGCACGACCTTGGTCGCCAGCCGATCCAACTGGTTCAGATCCGGGCCGAACACCTTGACCCCGACCGGGGTGCGGATTCCAGTGGACAACATGTCGATGCGCGCCTTGATCGGCATGGTCCAGGCGTTGCTGACGCCGGGCAGTTGCAGGGCGGCGTTCATCTGCGCGATGAGCTGATCGACGGTCATGCCGGCCGGCCATTCGCTCGGGGGCTTGAGGGTGACAATCGTCTCGCTCATTTCGACCGGGGCCGGGTCCGTCGCGGTCATCGCACGGCCCGCCTTGCCGAACACGGAGGCGACTTCCGGGAACGACTTGATAATCCGATCCTGCGTCTGCAGCAGCTCCGCAGCTTTGGTGACCGATAGTCCCGGCAGCGTCACCGGCATGAACATCAGCGTGCCTTCGTTCAGGCTGGGCATGAATTCGCTGCCAAGCCGCGCGGCCGGCCACACCGTGGCACCAAGCACCACGATCGCGGCGAGCACCGTGAGCGTCGGAATGCGGAGCACGAGGCGGATCACCGGGCGGTAGATCCATATCAGCGCCCTGTTGATGGGGTTCTTCGCCTCGGGGATGATGTGGCCGCGCACCAGGAACAGCATCAGCACCGGCACCAGCGTGATCGACAGGATGGCTCCCCCCGCCATGGCGAACGTCTTGGTGTAGGCAAGCGGCTTGAACAGCCGGCCCTCCTGGTCCTCCAGCGCGAAGACCGGCAGGAACGCCGCGACGATCACCAGCAGGCTGAAAAACAGCGCGGGACCGACCTCCTTGGCCGCGGCGATCAGTGCGGGACCGCGCGGTTCGCCGGGCTGTAGCCGCTCCACGTGCTTGTGGGCGTTCTCGATCATCACGATCGCCGCATCCACCATCGCGCCGAGCGCGATCGCGATGCCGCCGAGGCTCATGATATTCGAGCCGATGCCGAGCGCATGCATGCCCGTGAAGGCCATCAGCACGCCGATCGGCAGGGTCAAGATCGCCACCAGCGCGCTGCGGAAGTGCAGCAGGAAAACAACACAGACCGCGGCCACGATCAGGCTTTCCTCGACCAGCGTGTGGTTGAGCGTGTGGATCGCGCTGTCGATGAGCTGCGACCGGTCGTAGACCGGCTCGATCGACACGCCTTCCGGCAGACCGGGCTTCAACGCCTCCAGCTTGGCCTTGATGTTGTCGATCGTGGTCAGTGCGTCCGCTCCGTCGCGCTTCAGCGCAATGCCGCCGACGACCTCGCCGGTGCCGTTCATTTCGGCGATGCCGCGCCGCTCGTCAGGCCCGAGCTCGATGCGCGCCACATCTTTGAGCAGCACGGGCGTGCCGGAACCGCTTGGATCGGCTTTCAGCACGACGTTGCCGAGGTCCTGCGTGTTGCGCAGGTAGCCTCGGCCGCGCACCATGTATTCGGTCTCGCTCATCTCGATGGTCCGCCCGCCGACATCGCGGTTGCTGGCGCGGACCGCGTCGGACACGCGGCCGAGAGGGATGCCGTAGGCTTGCAGCTTCCCGGGATCCACGACGACCTGGTACTGCTTTTCGAACCCTCCGACGCTGGCGACCTCAGCCACCCCCTTCGCCGTCACCAGGTTGTAGCGCACGATCCAATCCTGGATGCTGCGCAATTCGGCCAACGTTCGCTGCGCGCCAAGAACGACATACTCGTAGACCCAGCCGACACCGCTCGCGTCCGGCCCGAGCGCGGGCGTAACCCCGTCGGGCAGGCGCTTGGCGGCGAAATTGAGGTATTCCAGCACGCGCGAGCGCGCCCAATAGAGATCGGTCCCGTCGTCGAACACCACGTAGACGAACGAGAGCCCGAAATCCGAGAAGCCACGCACGACCTTGGCGTGGGGCACTGCCAAAAGCGCGGTGGCCAGCGGGTAGGTGACCTGGTCCTCGACCACCTGGGGCGCCTGCCCGGGATACTCGGTATAGACGATGACCTGGGTATCCGAGAGGTCCGGGAGCGCGTCGAGCGGGGTGTTGGCGACCGACCACACGCCGAGGCCGACGAGCATAAGGGTCGCGAGCAGCACCAGCATCTTGTTGCGGGCGCAAAGCTCGATAAACCGGCCGATCATGGGGTGGCCCCTGGCGGTGCGGATTGCGGCTTGGCGCCCTCGGCAAATCCCCGAAGGGCGGCGCGAAGGTTGCTTTCGGCGTCGATCAGGAAGTTGGCGCCGACCACGACGCGATCGCCCGGCTTGATGCCATCCAGCACTTGCACCCAGTCGTCGCCACGGACACCGAGGCGCACCGACCGCGGCTCGAAACGGCCTTCGCCGCGCGCCACCAGGACGACCTGCCGCGTGCCGTTGTCGAGCACGGCGGAGTTCGGCACCGATACCACCGGTTCGCCAGCAGCCGAAGCGTCGATCTGCACGTTCGCGTACATCGCGGCGCGCAACGCACCGTCAGGATTGGGCAGCACGATCCGCACGCGGGCGGTTCGCGTCTCGGCCGACAGCGATGGATAGATGAAATCGACCTTGCCCACGAAGGTCCGGCCCGGGAACGCAACGAAGGTCGCGTGGGCAAGCTGTCCGGGTTCGATGCTGCCCAGGTCCTGTTCCTGCACCTGTGCGATCAACCATAGCTCGGCGAGATCGGCGGTTTTGTAGAGCGCCTCGCCGGCGTCCACCCGCATGCCCTCCTGCACCGGCTTGTCGATGACGACACCGTCGGCCAGCGCCACGACGGCGATGTGCCGGGCGGAATGGCCGGTTCGGCGCAGGCGGGCGATTTCCTCTTCCGGAATGTCGAGCGTACGCAGCCGCTGCAGTGACGCCGCGCTCATGGCGCCGCCGATCCGGGCAGCGACAAGGTACTCCTCCTCGGACGCGACCAGGTCGGGCGCATAGATTTCGGCCAGGACCTGGCCGCGCCGAACCGGGTCTCCGGTCGCGGTAACCGCGAGATGCTCGATCCAGCCTGGCACCTTCGTCGTGACCGTCACGAGGTGGCGCTCATCGAACTGCAGGATGCCGGTCGCCCGAACGGCGCGCGTAGCTGCCGGTCGCAGCTCCACGGCTTCGGTCCGTACGCCCAAGGTTTGCAGACGGCCGGGGCTGATTCGGACGCTGCCGGGCGGATCGCCTTGGGTCGCCTCGTCGGCATAGACGGGCACATAGTCCATGCCCATCGCATCCTTCTTGGGCTTGGGCGAGGTGTCCTGCAGACCCATCGGATTGCGGTAGTAGAGGATGCGGCGATCGTCGCCCCGGGGTTTGGGCGGCGCCGCGAGCGGAGCGGCCGCCTGGGCCGTTGCGCCATCGACGAAGACCGGCTTGTAGTCGCGCCCGTCCGCCGTCTTCGCCGGGACTGCGGCATAGAATGGCTTGCCGTCCGGGTCCTGGTAATAGAGTGGCGGCCGTGCCGGATCATCCGCCCGCGCAACGCCGAGCGCGGCGACAGCGACCACCGCGCACGCGAGAAAAATGGACCGCATCACAGGTCCCCCCCGATCAGACGTTCGATCGCGGCGAGTTCGACCTGCTCATCGAGCTGGGTCTGGAGAAGACGGAGCTCGACGTCGTGGATCTGGCGTTCGGCGGCGATTGCCGCGGTCAGATCGCCTTTGCCCTGGCTGTAGTTGGCCAGCACTGTCTGGAACATCGCACGCGCCTGCGGCATCGCCTCACGCCGCACGATCGCCTCTGTCGCACGGGCCGCGCGCAGCTTGGCGACGGCCTCGCCCAAGGCACCTTCGACCTCCAGCGCGGTCGCATCGTACCGTTGCTGCGTCGCCCCGAGTTGGGCCGCCGCCTGCTGCTGCCCGGAGGCCTCGCGGCCCCAGGGAACCGGGATGTTGAAGCCGATGGTTGCGGCGAAACCGAGTGGCTGATTGTTGGTCTGGATCAGCGGTCCCCCGCCGACCGTCAGGTCCGGATACCAGGCCTTGTCCGCTAGGCTGACGCGGGACCTGGCGGCCGCGATCGCGGCGCTGCCGGCTGACAGGGAGGGGTTGGCCGCACGCGCGCGGTCGAGCAACGCCGCGAGAACCGGCTCCGCGGCGGGCATCGGCCTCACACGTGTCGGTTCCGCCAGCGGCGCATCGGCCGAGCGTCCAACCAGGACGTTGAGACGGGCGTGCGCGGCGGCTTTCTCGCCCTCCAACCTGACCGCCTCGGTCTTGGCGGTCGTCTCCTCGCCGAGCGCCTGGATGACGGCGGTCTGGTCGCCACCGCCCTGCCCGTAGCGCGCGGATGCTGCTGCGTGCATGCGGCGCGCCAATTCGCCGACCTCCCGATTCACCACGATGTCCCGGCTGATCAGATAATACTGCGCATAGGCGACTTTGATTTTCTCGTCGATTTCGTCCTCAGCCGCTCGCTCCCGCCCGCGCGCGGCATCAACGTCCGCGAGCGCTGCTTCGCGGCGCAGGTTGCGCTTGCCCCAGAGCGGGAACGATTGAGACAGCATGACCGTGTGCGCACTGAACACACCGGGGTCCCGGTAGTACTGGTAGCTGTCGCTGATCGTCGGGTCGTCGAGTGCGTCCGCCCCTCCGGCCGTGGCCGTGGCAGCCGCCGTATCGAGAGCTGCGGCGCGCAGAACCGGGCTCAGTTGGCGCCCTGCAGCGAGCAGGCCATCGACGGTTGCGCCCAGCGGACCGGCGGCTGCCAGCGGACCGGCGGCTGCCAGTGGACCGGCGGCTGCCAGTGGACCGGCGGCAGATTGGGCGAAGGCAGGCACGCATGCGATCAGGCTGGCCACCAGCATCCCGCTAGCGCCGAGCCGCATCCACTGGGCGCGCACGTCACTTCACCAGGTCGGCGTTGACGGTTCCTCGGACGGTTTCCGGCTCGCCTTGCACCTTGGCTGCCAGATGCAGTGCCCAGGTGCCGGCCCCGCCGGGGTCGACCTCAAAACTGTAGATACCCGCCTTCGCCGGCAACGCCTTCACGGGCGCCGTCATGGTTGGCATGCCGGCCGGACCCATGTCGGCCGTGCTCTCGAAGATGACCGCGTCGGACACCGGCTTGCCGTCCGTGGCGTGCACGAGCCTTACTTGAACGATGTCTTTCTGGCCGGAGAGTTGAGGCTTGCCAACCAGTTCGAAGCGATAGTCCGCCGATTTGGCTGGTGCCTGGACGACCGTGAATGCGAAGCCGCACGCGAGCGTGACGGCGCTCGCGAGAATACGAGTGCGAATCATCTATCTACCCTTCGTAACCCGCCGCGCTCCAGCGCATGGCAGGCAGTGAACAACCAATTGCCGATTGGACGCACCTCGGGTGTGCGTCAGTAGGGCTCAGGTGGTTCGGGGTGGAAGGTGCTCTGGCTCGCGGACAAGCTCAGCCCACTTGGACCGGACTGTCCAATAATCGACTGTATTGGAACGCACATTGATTTCGTGGCCGGCCAGCCGGACCGGCAGGGCAGTGTCGACAACACAGCACATCTGCTTCACGCAGTCGGGTGTCATACCGTTGCACGGCATCATGGGTTTACCGTGCTCTGCACCGGCCGTTGGCATCATCATGTCGCACGGCATGCCAGCCATCGTCATCGGCACGATATGCTGCGCCGGCCGCGCAAGCTGCGCCGTCGTCCCGCCAACTATGGCAAAGGCGACAAGCGCAAGCAGAAACTGGCGCAGAACCACGATCATCGGCGCAGAACATAGTATCTTTAGGTGGCTGCAACAAGTGCTGAAGAGTTCTATGATTGCCACCGTTATAACGATCACGCAATAGAAATGTTGCGCGAAAGCGATACCGTTCGTGCGGACACGCCGGCCATCGAGACGGTGCCAGCGAGAGTGTGACACGCGCGGGCTAGCGACCCCAGCAGATGAAGTGCGGGTTCTCCCACCCCGGCTTGCCGTAGCGCAACGGCGCCCCGTCGGTGGTGACCACGCGTCCGCCGGCGGCCTCCAGTACCGCCTGCGGCGCGGCGGTGTCCCATTCCATGGTGCGCCCGAAGCGCGGGTAGAGGTCCGCGACGCCCTCGGCCAGGCGGCAGAACTTCAGCGCGGAGCCGTAATTGAGCGTGCGCGCCACGCGCCGCCCGGCCAGCAGCGTGTCGATCTGCGCGGTGTCGCCGTGCAGCCGGCTGGCGACCACGGTCAGGCCGTCCTCGGGCGCGGCGCGGGTGTGGATCGGTGTCTCGCCGGACCGGCAGCACTTCCAGGCGCCGGCACCGACGATGCCGGTGAACATCTCGTTCAGCGCCGGGATGAACACGACCCCCAGCGCCATGCGGCCGTCGCGCACCAGGCCGATGTTGACGACGAATTCGTCCTTGCCGCCGGCGAACTCGCGCGTGCCGTCGAGCGGATCGACCAGCCAGAATGCCGGCGCCGGCGCGGTGATGCGCCCGGCCGCGACCTCCTCCTCGGCGATCACCGGAAGATCAGGCGTGGCGCCGCGCAGGCCGGCGACGATGATCGCCTCGGCGGCGTGGTCGGCCTCGGTGACCGGGGACAGGTCCGCCTTCCGCTCCACGGCGAAGCCCCGCGCGCGGACCGCAAGGATCGCGCTTCCGGCCTGTTCGGCCAGGCGCACGGCGAGCGCCAGCAGGGCATGGTCGTCCATCGCCCGGTGATACCGGTGGGGCGGGCTGGTGGCAACGCGCGCCGCGGCGTGGCATGCCGGCCGAGCCCGGATTTCCCACACCGTCGCGGGCTGGATTCGCACCTCGGGGAGGGACTTCGTATGCGCATTGCTGCCGGTGCCTATGTCGCCGCTCTCGTCACGCTGTGCGCGGGCGACGGCGTATGGTTGAGCGCGATGCTGCAGACCTATCGGCGCGCGCTGGGCAACTTGCTCGCCGCGACCCCGGCGTTCGCGCCCGCGGCGCTGTTCTATCTGCTGTACGCGGCCGGCGTGGTCACGCTGGTGGTGCTGCCGGGCGTGACGGCACGGCGATGGGGTCTGGTGGCGGCACGGGGGGGCCTGTTCGGACTGGTCGCCTACGGCACCTACGATCTGACGAATCAGGCAACGCTGCGCGACTGGCCGGTGTGGCTGACGGTTCTTGAAATGGCCTGGGGCACCGTGCTGACCGCCGTCGCCGCCACGCTGGCGCATGCGATCGCCAGCCGCCTGGCACGGCGCGAAGCGAGGCCGGCGTGATGTGGCTCACTTGCGTGCTGTGAAGCGTTTCACTGCGCCACGGCGTTGGATGCCGCATGGTCTCCCGCGCGCGCAACCAGCACGGTTGCCGGAGAAAGGGATAAAAACCATGCCAAGGTCGATCGCGATCCGTGCGTCTTCATCCATGCCGTCGGTCGGCGACCGCATCACGCCGGGTGTGCGCCGGCTCGCGCACGAGGCGTTGACCCTGGGGATTGGCTGCGCCGCGGCCGTGGGGCTCACGCTGGCGCTGTTTCTGCTTGCGCCGGCGGAACTGCGCGACGGCGTCGTCTCGGCGTTCCTCGGGTTCGATCAGCCGATCAGGTCGAGCCCGGCCCACCCGCCAATGCCGCAATAGGCGCCCGGCTATTTTGCAAGGACCAGCGCGATCCCGGCGGCGAGCGCGGCCAATGCTGTGGCGTGACGCCACAGTGGGCGCCGGAATGAGGGCTCGCGCGGCCGGTAGTCGCGACCGCAGAGCACCACCAGGTAGTAGCGCGCCCAGGGCAGCCGGACATGCCGGCGCAGGTCGAGCGCGTGCTCCATCGTGTAGCGCATGCCGAAGGCGCGCTGGATGGCGGTGAGCTGGGCTTGCGTGAAGCTGTCGCGCAGCTCCGCCGGCACGCGCGCCAGGAAGCGGGCGATGAAGGCGTCACTGGGGGTGCGGCACGCTGGCGTCAACCGTTTGGCAACCTTTGCCGGTCAAACCTTGCCAAACAGTTAACGCGACGGGCACTGCGCGGTCAAGCACGCATTTCGTTACATGCAGTTGTATGCAGCATGTTTTCGTGCCAATCCCGGACGCCGCTCGGCGACCTACGCCGCCTGACGCAGCATCCCTGAATGTGCCGCGATCCAGGCGCGCGCCGCCTGGATCGGCGGCCCGGTGACGACCAGCTTCGCGCAGCCAAGCGCCTCCCACAGCCGCGCGGGGTCGAAACCCAGCGTCGGCCGGACCGCGGCGTGGCCGAAGAAGCCGCGGTCGTCGCTGTCGAGATACGACTCCACCACCAGCCCCTCGGCCAGCAGAAGGTCGTGGCGCTCCAGCTCGACGTGGAAGTAGGTGACGTGATCGCGCGGGATCTGCGCGATCGAGCCGCCGTTGATCAGATATTTCACCGGGATCAGTACGTCCTCGAAGAACACCGCGTGATCCGGCGACAGCCAGAGGTCGCGGACCGGCGCGCCGGGACCGAAAACGCCGGCGGCGATGCGCACCGGCCACACCGTGCGCTGGTTCGCGTGGCTACGGCAGTCCAGCGCGCGCTGGCCGATCCAGACGATCGGCGAGACCTCGCTGTCCAGCATGGTGGCCACGCGCTGACCCACGCGCAGGCATTCCACCGGCACGTCGCCGTCGGCTGTGCGGATGCGCGTGCCGTGGGCAAAGCACACCGCGCTGTTGGGCGTGACCTCGCCGACCTGCACGAAATAGTCGCCGGTGCTCGTGTCCAATCCGGTGCTGAAGCCGATCGGCGTGCCCGTCACGAACTGCGTGTCGTGCCCCACGCTGGGAGCGGAGAAGGAGACGTCGCTCAGCACGTAGGTGGTCGATCCGGTCAGCACCAGGCCGTTCGACTCCAAGGTGGCACCAGTGATCTGGATGCCGTCGCCAAGCTCGATCTTGGCGCCGGCGATCAACTGCAGCTCGGGCGCGAACCCGGTGCGCGGCGTTTGCAGGATCAGCGTCTCGTCGGCCATCAACGTGGTGTAGGGCTGGTCGAACCCTGTGGATTCGAAGATCACCCCCCCGACGCCGGGGCGACCGTGCCGTCCACCTGCAGCACGCCATCGTTCTCGATGTTGACCAGGCCGGTGCCGCTCAGATTGCCGGTGATCTCCAGCGAGCCGCTGACCACCATCGAGCCGTTCGCCACTATTTGCCCAGGTGGGGCTGCGACGCCGGGAGCGTCATTGACGACCGAGCCCGCGATCGTACCGCCATCGGCATTGAGATCGTCGTTGTTGACGACGACGGCGCCCGCAACGGCGCTGCCGCCGGTGCCGATCAGCATGGTCGAGGTCGCATCGACGCTGACGGTCGAGCCGTTGGACAAAGCCAGCGCCGTCTCCTGCACCTGGCTGCCATCGCTGACCGCGACCACGCCGCTGCCGAGCGTGCCGCCGCCCAGCGACAGCAGGTTGTTGACCAGCACACTGCCGCCGCTCGACACGTCCAACACGGAAGTGCCGTCGATACCGAGCGCCAGTTGTCCCCCATTGTTGACGCTCAGGCTCGACCCGATCCCGTCCACGCTGATGGTGCCACCGCCGACGTCGTCGAACAGGCCCGAAAAGGTGCCCTCCGGGAAACTCACCGCCACCGTGCCGCCGCCATCGATCAGCAGGTTGGCGGTGCCCATTGTCAGTTTATTGGCAACGTCCCAGGTGCCGCCGGTGGTGACCGTTACGCTACCGCCATTGAAGTCGACCTGGGCGGCGCCCAGCGTGTAGTCGCTGACGACAACCGTGCCGATATTGATCGTGACGAAATCCTCGATGGACGGGAGGTCAGGCGGGGGGCCGAGGGAGCTGATCAGGTCCCAGTTCGCTGGCGCGCTCGCGGCGTTGCCGTCGGATCCGCCAAGCCAGCTCCAGGTTGCCGCCATGACACTTCTCCCTAAAGGACGGGCCGATTCGTGAGACGATCAGGCAAGCACCGACAGCCTACCCGACAAGGCGCAACGCGGGAAGTATGGATCGTGTTACAGATTAGAGGTATTTCGTAATAGTTCCGTTATGCGATCAGACCGGGTGAGGTGTGCTCGTCCAACGGCCAGATGGGGCGCTGCACCCGCGTATACGGGATGCGCCGGTAGTCGCGGCTGAGCGGGCCGTCGGAATCGACGTAAATCACCTTCTTCGCAATCGGTCCGAACGCCGCCATGAAGTGGTTGGTCGACTTGACCACCACCAGCTTGCGCTGCGTCGGCTCGATGTTGACGTTGCGGAACAGTTCCAGTCCCAGCGCCTGGGTGCGGTTGGTGATCAGCACCACCTCGACGCCGCCGACCTTGATCGCGGCGCAGTCGCCGAGCGGCACCTGGGTCGGGCCGAAGCTCTGCCAGGCGTCGCGCTTCAGGGCCGCAATCGTTACGGTCGCGTCGATCGGCTGGCCGGAGGTCGGCCCGATCTTGCCGCCAAAGCGCAGGGGGAAACTGGCGCCGAGGCCGGCGTCGAAACAAAGCCGCACCGCGACCGGGTCCCAGATCGGCCCGAGTGCCGCGCCCTGCGCATCGCGCTCGATCAGCCGGCGCAGGATGGTGGTGTTGTCGGTTGGCGCGCCGCCGCCGGCATTGTCCGCCGGATCGGCCATCACCACGGGGCTGTCGTTGAATGCCAGCGCCGCCGCGATACCGTCTTCGGTCGAGAGATACTCGGGCGCCGTCTTGCCGCGCATCGCAACGAATTCCTCGCCGATCGCGGTGGCCAGCGCGTCGGCCTTCGCCTTGTCGTTGTCGGTGACGACCAGGATGCGGCCGGTGAGCTCCGGCACGTCGGCATACGGGAAGCAGTGCCCGATCGAGACCGACAGCACGCCATCCTTGCCCTCCATCGCCGAGGTCTTGTCGACGAAGGCGCGCATCAGCGGCAGCGTGGTCGGATACGAACCGATCTGCCGGCAGTCATACATCGACATGACAGGCTTGATCTGCTTGCGGATCGTGCGCAGCACCAGGGTCAGCAGGTCCTCGGCGCGTTCCACCACGTCGGTGTGAGGGAATTCCTTGTACAGAATGATGATGTCCGACAGTCGCACGCGCTTCAGCGTGAGATGGCAGTGCGGGTCGAGCTCTACACCGATCACGCAGTCGGCGCCGACCAGGGCGCGCACGCGCTCGATCACGTCGCCCTCGGTGTCGTCGTAGCCGTGCGCGACCATCGCGCCATGCAGGCCCAGCAGCACGCCGTCCAGAGGCAGTGCGGCCGTCACCTGGGCCAGGATCTCGTCGCGCATGAGCTCATAGTCGGCGCGGTTGGTGGTGCCGGCGGGACTGGCGGCGAAGCAGCTTCCCTCTATCAGGGAAAAGCCCTCGGCGGCGGCGCGCTGGCGGGCGACGAACAGCGGCGCGGTGCACATGCGCGGCGCGTCCGTGGGGTGCTCGCCGGGGCGGTAGAACACGCCTTCCTTGTACAGGTCGAGGCTGGTGGGCATCGGCGAGAAGGTGTTCGTTTCGGTAGCGATAGTCGCGCTGAAGATGCGCATGATGAGGTCCTTCGTCAGATGGCGCGCAGCGCGGCGCCGATGACTGCGCCCTGCGCCGCGGTCAGCGCAGAGGGTGAGATCACCAGCACGTTCTCCTCGCGCCGGCCAAGCGAGCAATGAATGGGCGCGTCGTGCGCGGCGAGACGCGCGGCCAGCGCCGTTGCATCCGGTGCGCGCACCTCCAGCAGTGGCATGGGCCGGTCGACAATCGTAAGCTGCAACGACGTGCCATTCGCCGCGGCAACAATCGCCTGCAGGATGCCGCGCCAATTCGCCTGCCGCGCGTCATCGTCCATCGCAACGAACCGCTCCAGCGCGACCAGCAGGCCGACGATTTCTTCCTTCCCCACCTTGCAGGACCGCCCGATGCCGTGTTGCGGCAGACCGCGCAACTGGCGCAGCCGGGCGAATTCATCCGGCGGGTTCCATGTGTCGGCGAACAGGTCCAGATCGAGCATCTGCATCAGTGCGGAAGCGACAAGATCGGCGCGCCCCGCCAGCAGACCCGACGCCTGCGGCCCACCGATCGCCTTGCCGCCGCTGAACGCGACCAGGTCGGCGCCCTCAGCCAAGAAGCGCCGCAGATTGTCCTTCGGCGGCAGTTGCGCTGCCGCATCGACCAGCACGGGAATTGCATGCGCATGCGCAACGGAAGCGACCTCTGCCAGCGACGGCCGAGACTGCGCCTGCGCGAGATAGCAGATCGCGGCGGTGCGCGGCGTGATCG
This sequence comes from Acetobacteraceae bacterium, assembly GCA_003151425.1. Lineage (GTDB taxonomy): Bacteria > Pseudomonadota > Alphaproteobacteria > Acetobacterales > Acetobacteraceae > Palsa-883. The sequence continues at coordinate 53,169 of PLXO01000125.1, read as the reverse complement.
CCGCCTCGATCTCCCACGGCGCGGCGTCGCGCACGCCCGAGCCGGAATAACGGTCGGCAATGCCCACCTCGACGATGCGTCCGCCCGCAACGCTCAGCGCGCGGTCATACATGTTTCGTTGGCTGCGCACGATGATGAATTCGTTGCGCCCGTCTGGCACCTCCGGCAGCCGGTTCATCCGCGCGGGGTCCAACCCGGCCAGACACGCCGCCGCGCCCAACAGCAACGCGGCGGAGGCGCCACCGGTAACGATCCCCGCCTCGGCGCCGGTGACGCGCGCGATCACCCGGCTGGCGCCGCCCTGCAATGCCACCATGTCCACGCACGCACCGGCCGCATCCCGCATCGCCGCCAACACCTCGGGATGCATCTGCCCGCCGGACAGCCGCGTCACCGTCCCCGCCGCATTGATCACGGTGGCAACGCCAAAACGCGCATAGACGCTCATGCCGCAACGGCGAGCGGCGCGCGCCGGCGCACCAGGTCCGCGGCCTTCTCCGCGATCATGATGGTCGCCGCGTTGGTGTTGCCCGACACCACGGTCGGCATCACCGAGGCATCGACCACGCGCAGCCCGTCGATCCCGATCACAAGCAGCTCCGGATCGACCACCGCCATCGTATCGATTCCCATCTTGCAGGTGCTGGTGGGATGAAACACCGTGCCGCCGCAGTTGCGCGCATGCTCCAGCATCTGTGCGTCGGTCACCACGGCCGGGCCGGGCAGGAATTCTTCGGCAACGTAATGTTGCAGATGCGGCGTACTCAGCACGCGGCGGCCAAGCATCAGCCCGTCGGTGATGGTGCGCCGATCGGTCTCGGTCGCCAGGTAGTTCGGGATCATCGCCGGCGGATCCTGCGGGTTGGCCGATTTCAACCTGATCTCGCCTCGGCTTTCCGGACGCAACTGATAAACGATGATGGTGAAGCCCGACCACTTATGCAGTCCATCCTGCGGTCGGTCGGCGCTGAAGATCGAAATCGACATCTTGATGTCGGGCGTCGCCAGCTCCGGCCGCGTGCGGGCGAACAGCGCGACCTGGGCGGAGATCGCCGCCATCGGCCCGCGCCGCAGCAGGTAGTATTCGAGGCCGGTGCGCAGCTTCTTCAGATTGCTTTGCATCACGTCGTTGACGGTGATCGGATAGCGGCACTTCAGCTTGATCGGCGCCGAGTAGTGGTCCTGCATCGCCTGACCGACGCCCGGCGAATGCTGCACCACCTCGATGCCATGCGCGGCAAGCTGCGCCTGCGGCCCGACGCCGGACAGCAGCAGAAGCTGCGGCGAGTTGATTGCGCCACCGCACAGGATCACCTCGCGGCGCACGCGGACCGTAAAGGGCAGGTTGTCCTGGGTGAAATCGACGCCCGTGGCGCGCCTGCCCGCGAAGGTGATCCGTTGCGCCAGCGCGCCGGTGATCACCCGCAGATTGGGCCGGTCCATCACCGGGTGCAGATAGCCCTTCGCGGTCGAGCAGCGCTTGCCGTTCGTCGTCGTGGTCTGGTGGTAGCCGACGCCGTCCTGCGTTGCGCCGTTGAAGTCCGGATTGCTCGGGTAACCCAGATCGTTGCAGGCGCGGATAAACGCCTCGCAGATCTCGTGCTTGTCCGGCACATCGGACACGACCAGCGGCCCGCCGGTACTGTGCCAGTCATCCGGCCCGCGCACCTGATGCTCGGCCCGCTTGAAGTAGGGGAGCACGTCGGTTGCGGACCATCCCTTGCAGCCCATCTGCCGCCACAGGTCGAAATCCTCGTGCTGGCCACGAATATAGACCATGCCGTTGATCGAGGACGACCCGCCCAGCACCTTGCCGCGCGGCCAGAAGATGCGCCGTCCGTTCGCACCCGGATCGGGTTCGGTCTCATAGCACCAGTTCACCGAGGGATCGGCGAAGGTCTTGCCGAAGCCCAGTGGAATATGGATCCAGCGATTGTCATCCTGCCCACCGGCTTCCAGCAGCACGACGCGCGTGGCGGGATCCTCGCTCAGTCGCGTCGCCATGACGCAGCCCGCCGACCCCGCCCCCACAACGACGAAATCCGCCTCGATCACCTCGATCATTGTATCGCCCCTGCTTCGAGTTTGCATTCAGACTGGCCGCACACGGCGCCGTCCGGTTGGTTCGTCACGGCCCGGCCTGTCCGGGCCAGCCACGACTGGTGTCGGGACCCAACGCCAAAGTTGTGGATGGCGGCCCACCGGGTCGAGAGCCCGGTGGCAGGCTCCGCCTGTCCTCGGGCTTGACCCGTGGGCGGGCCATGACGGCAGGTGGTAACTCCCCTCGCGTTGCCAATTCCAGCCAGCCCGACGCTACATCAGAACCCGACCCGGTCGCCCCCCTTCAGCTTAAGGATCTCCCGCGCCTCCTTCGGTGTCGCAATCTCCAAACTGAGCTCTTCCAGGATGCGGCGGATCTTCGCCACCTGTTCCGCGTTCGATTTGGCCAGCGCGCCGCGGCCGATATACAGGCTGTCCTCCAGCCCGACGCGCACGTTGCCGCCCATGATGCCGGCCATCGTGGTGAACGCCATCTGATGGCGTCCGGCGGCCAGCACGGACCACACGTAGGCGTCGCCAAACAGCCGATCCGCGGTCTCGCGCATGAACAACAGGTTGCGCTGATCGGCGCCGATGCCGCCGAGGATGCCAAAGATGGTCTGCACGAACAGCGGTGGCTCGACAATCTTCTGATCCAGGCAGTAGGCAAGGTTATATAAGTGCCCGACATCGTAGCACTCGAACTCGAACCGCGTGCCGTGCGCCTTGCCGAGCCGTTCGACGATCCCCGCAATATCCTTGAACGTGTTGCGAAAGATATGATTGTCGGTGCGGTCCAGATACGGCTTCTCCCAGTCGTATTTCCACTCTTTCACCCGGTCGGCGGCGCGCGCGATGTTGAAGTTCATGCTGCCCATGTTCAGGCTGCACATCTCCGGCTTGGCGAGCAGCGGCGCGGCCAGACGATCGTCCAACGTCATGTTCAGACCGCCGCCGGTGGTGATGTTCACCACCGCATCGGTGCTCTGCTTGATCACCGGCAGGAAGCGCATGAACACGGCGGGGTCCGGCGTCGGCTCGCCGTTCCGCGGGTCACGGGCGTGCAAATGGATGATTGCCGCCCCCGCCTCGGCCGCCTCGATCGATCCGCGCGCGATCTCCTCCGGCGTGATCGGCAGGTAGGGCGACATGCTGGGCGTGTGGATCGCGCCGGTAACGGCACAACTGATGATGACCTTGTTCGCCATGACGGACCTCCCTGGACGCGTGCGGGGCGGAGTCTGCACCGCAACGGGTCGCCCGGCCAGAGGGCGGCGCAAATCTCCACCTCTCCCGCTTGTGGGAGAGGTCGCAGAGCTCTTGCGACGCGGGTGAGGGTCGTGCCGCGGGACCAACCCTCACCGTTGGTCCGCTGTTCGCGGCCCAACCGCTCGGCTCGCCGACCTCTCCCGCAAGCGGGAGAGGTGTACAAATACGGCTCTACGGCACCTCCACCCCCAGCAGCGGCGCGTACTGCTGCGCGCCAAAAATGTCCGGATCGCCCGGACTGCCGCTCGGCACCGTGCGGTACAGAGTAAACTTTATCGCGTTGCCCGGATCGAACTCGACAAAGTCCGAAATCCGAGACTCCGGGATGTTGTACAGCGCCGCGACGCTGGCGCGCGTCAAAACCTGGCTTTGCTTCACGTGTTCATAAGTCGCGCGGTCGGGGAAGATGATGTCGAATGTCACCTTGTCCACGCCGGCATTCTTGCTGCGCAGCGTCTTCGCGAGCTCGCCCAGTGTCCGTGCCATCGCCGCCCCCTACGCCCCGACCGTTGCGAGATGCGTGTCGTGCAGCGTCAGCCCGTCGGGCACCGCATAGGTGTGGTTGACCGTCCACCGATACGCCGGGCTGGCGCGCATCACCTCGTCCAGCGGGAACGCGACCGAGCCAGCGGTACCCTTCACGTCAGGCAGGCGGGCGTAGAACATCTGGCGCGTGCCGATCAGCGCGACCTCCTCGGCCATCTCCTGCGTGGGGGCGATGCCCTGGACCAGCACCGCCAGTTCGTGCGCCGGGCGGTCGCGGTTCGGCTCCATCGCGCCCATCACGCCGTCGCGGCCGTAGACGGTGTAATGCAGCTCGTACTGTGCGTTGCCGAACCGTTCGTGCACCTGCTGGCGCGCCCAGTCGATCATGCCGTCGACGTTCTTCACCGAGTACGGGTCGCGGATCCCCACCAAACCGACATAGCGTTCGCCAACCTTGCCGGAGCCTTCCAGTTTCACACGAAACTCGGGTGCCGGGTCGAAGGTGGGGCCGGTGATGCGCGTGGTGCGCGGGTCCACCTGCTCGTAGTGGCAGTTGGTCATGTCGAGCCGACCGCCAGCGACATATTCGTAGAACGGATTGGATCGTTCGTACATCGAGTGTCCGACGACCGAGGCAATGGTGCACCGCTGGTCCGGATGCATCGCGGTCACCCGTACATCGTCGCTGGTGATCTCGCCCAGCACCGTCTCCTTCGCGCCGTAGGGTTCGGCGCAGAACGAGGCGCATTCCAGCACCTTGCCAAGATAGTAGGCCAGCGCTTCGGGGAATCCGTTATGGATCGCCGGCGCGGCGAACACCGCGCAGTCGCTGCTGCGCCCACCGATGATCACGTCGGCGCCCTGGCGCAGCAGCTTGATGTAGGGATGCACGCCGGCCATGGCGACGATGCGATCGGTCGCCTCCAGCTCCGCCAGCGTCAGTGCCGGGCGGCCGTCGAGGCCAGTAATCTCCTCGCCGTTCTCGATCGCCGCGCGCAGCCGCTGCTTGGGCACCTCGGAGTAGTACCAGCCTAACTTGAACGGCACTAGCCCGTGCTTGCGCACCAGCTCGCGGATGATGCCCAGATACAGATCCACCCGGCTGTTGCTGCCGGTGTCCCCAGCCGAGCCGATGATCATCGGCACGCCGATGCGGCGCGACGCCAGCAGCATCTGCTCCAGATCATGCGTCTGCCAGCCGAGCGGGCTGGTGCAGGTGTCGGACCCCAGCGGCACCGGCCCCACGTCGTCGCTGCCGGAATCGGCACCAATATAATCCGGTCGCGCATCGACGCCGATGGCGAAGCTCTCCGGCTTCAGTGGCGCGAAGCCGAGATGGCCATTGGGTGAAATGATCTTCATGGATTGCATGGGACAGCCTCCAGAGGTGGCAGGGGGTCGGTGATGGGGTCGGTGATGGTGTCGGCGAAGTGGCAGGCGACGGCGTGACCGGATGCGAGCTCGGCCAGTTCCGGCCGCGTCGCGCGGCAGAGGTCCTCGGCGTATGGGCAGCGCGGATGGAAGGCGCAGCCGGCCGGCGGCGAAAGCGGCGAGGGCGGCTCGCCGGTCAGGCGGATGCGCGCCAGGCGTGCCGCGTGCACCTGCGGCACCGCGGAGAGCAGCGCGCGCGTGTACGGATGTCGCGGTGCCGCGACGACCGCGCGTGTCGGACCGAGCTCGACGATGCGGCCGAGATACATCACCGCGATGCGGTCGCTGACATGCGCGACCACGGCAAGATCGTGCGAGATGAACAGATAGGCCAGGCCAAGCTCGCGCCGCAGCCGGCCCAGCAGCTCGACGATCTGTGCTTGCACCGAAACATCCAGCGCGGACACCGGTTCGTCGCACACCACGAAGTCGGGGTGCAGCACCAGAGCGCGGGCGATGCCGATGCGCTGACGCTGGCCGCCGGAGAATTCGTGCGGGTAGCGGCGCAGATGCGCGACGCCGAGCCCTACCCATTCCAATGCCGTGATGATGCGGGCACGGCGTTCACCGGCGGTCAGGCGTGCGTGAAGTTGCAGCGGCAGTCCGACGATCTGCTCGACGTTGCGCCGCGGGTTCAATGAGGCGTACGGGTCCTGAAAGACGATCTGCATGCGCGGGCGCAGTGCCGCCAGGGCGCGCGCGTGGAGGCTGGCAAGATCGACGCCGTCGAAACGCACCGTTCCACCGCTCGGCAGGCGCAGGCGCAGCGCGAGGCGGCCGAGGGTGGACTTGCCGCAGCCGCTCTCACCGATCAGGCCCAGACATTCGCCGCGCGCAATGGCCAGATCGACGCCGTCCACCGCGCGCACGCGTGCGGCTGGTCGGCTTGCAAGCACATCGGCAAGAGTGCGGCGAACCTCGAAATGCCGACTGACGTTACGCAATTCGACCAGCGGACCGTCCGCTATCATGCGGCCCCCTTCGCGGCCACTCGGTCGCCGTCGGCCCTGCCGCTCCTACCGGCCATGGCGCATCCATCGGTCCCGCCGTCTCCACTGGTCATTACGCATCCATCTGTCACGCCGGCTCCGTCGGTCATTTCGCGTTCGTCGGTCATGCCGCCAACATCGGTCATGCCGCCTCCGCGAGATGGCAGCGCGCCGCGCGCTCGGCACCCAGCGCGCGCATTGCCTGCGGCTGATCGCAGCCCTGCGTGCACTTGGCACAGCGCGGCGCGAAGCGGCAGCCCGGCGGCAGGTGCGTCAGATCGGGCACGCGGCCGGGGATTGGCGCCAGCGGCGCATCCAACCGATCCAGCCGCGGCAGACAGGCCAGCAGCCCGGCGGTGTAGGGATGCGCCGGGGCCGCAATGACCTGCGCGGTGGGACCGGTTTCCACCACCTGCCCGGCATACATCACGGCGATCCGGTCGCAATGCGCGGCGACCACGCCAAGGTTGTGGGTGATCAGTACCAGGGACAAATGCAACTGGGCGCGCAACGAGTCCAACAGCTCCAGCACTTGCGCCTGAACGGTAACGTCCAGCGCGGTGGTCGGCTCGTCGGCGATCAGCAGCTTCGGCCCGCAGGCCAGCGCCACCGCGATCATTGCGCGCTGGCGCATGCCACCGGACAGCTCATGCGGATAGGCGCGCAACTGGCGCGGCGGATCGGCGATCCCGACCAGGCGCAGCAGCTCCGCCGCGCGGGTGCGGCGCGCCGTCGTCGAGGGCAGGTCGCTGTGTGCGTCGAGCACCTCGGTGATCTGCGTGCCGATGGTCAGCGCGGGATTCAGCGCGGTCAGTGCATCCTGCATGGTCAACGCAATGTCGCGCCCGCGCAGCGTGCGCCAGCCGGCGGGTGACAATGCGCGTAGGTCGATGCGCTGCCACGTCAAAGTTTCGGCCTCGACGCGAACCGGCGGCGGCAGCAGGCCGAGTGTAGCGAGAAACGTCACCGTCTTACCCGAGCCGGACTCACCCACCACACCCAGACACTCGCCGCGATGCACCTCCAGATCGACGCCGTCCACCGCGCGCACCGCCCCCCGGTCGCCGTGGAACGTTACGCGCAGGCCACCGATGCGCAGGATCGGCTCGCCGATTATCGGCGTTCCAATCATCGCGTCGGCCAGCGTCGATGCGCCGATCATCGTATTCCAATCATCTGTGCGCTCGCCATCTGTGCGCGCGTCATCGATGCGCCGGTTATCGATGCGTCGATCATCAATGCGATGGGAATCGATGCACCGTTCATCGGTGCGCCACTCATCGGTGCAGCCGCGGATCGAATGCCTCGCGCGCGCCCTGGCTGGCCAGGTTGATCGCCAGCACGACGACCAGGATCGCCAGGCCGGGCAGCGTCGCCACCCACCACCCCTCGGCGAGGAACTCACGCCCGTCCGCCACCATCCCGCCCCATGACACCGACGGTGGCTGCACGCCCAAGCCGAGGAACGACAGGCTCGACTCCATGATGATCACGTGCGCCATGCGGATCGTCGCCACGACCAGCACCGGCGAGAGGATGTTCGGCAGGATCTCCCCGCACATGATCCGCCACGATGGGCAGCCCAACGCTCGCGCCGCCTCCACGTAGTCCTGCTCACGCGCGCCGAGGGTCTCGCCGCGGGCGACGCGGAACGCTACCACCCATTCCTTCAGGACCAGCGTGATCACGATGTTGCCGAGGCCGGGTCCCATCATGCCCATCAGCCCGATGGCGAAGACCAGATAGGGAAAGCCCAGCAGCACGTCGGCCACACGCGACACCACCGCGTCGATCCCGCCGCGCGCAAATCCGGAAAACATGCCGAGCAGCGTGCCGATCACACTCGATACCAGAACGACTCCGAAACCGACGCCGAGCGAAACGCGTGCGCCAAAAATCAGCCGCGACAGGATGTCGCGCCCAAGGCCGTCGCAGCCGAGCGGATAGGCGAACTCGCCGCCCGCCTGCCACACCGGCGGTTGCAGGCGGCGCAGCAGATCTGCGTCCGCCGGATCGTGCGGCGCGATGGCCGGTGCGAACACCGCCGCCAGCCCGGCCAGCAGCACGATCACCGCGCAGCACAGGCTGGTACGGTCGGCAACGAAACGACGCAGGCCAAGCGCACTGGGCGACGCGTCGTGCACGGCGAGGCTCGCGCTCATGCGGCGATGCGCGGGTTGAGCACGCCGTAGAGCACGTCGGCGAGGCTGTTGAGCAGCACGAACACCACCGCGTAGAGCAGCACCGCGGCCTGCACCAGCGGGTAGTTGCGGGCGAAGATCGCCTCCACCACGAGACGGCCGACGCCGGGCCAAGCGAAGATCGTTTCGACAATCATGTTGCCGCCGAGCAGTGCGCCGATCTCCAACGCGGCGACGCTGACCGCCGGCGCCAGCGCGTTCTTCAACACGTGCAGCAGCAGCACGCGCCGGCGCGACAGACCTTTGGACTCGGCGAACAGCACGTAGTCGGCGCGCAGCACGTCGATCACCGCGGCGCGCGTCACGCGCATCAGCACCGCGGCCATCGGCAAAGCCAGCGTGATCGCCGGAAGCGCGAGGTGGCGCAGCGCCTCGGCGAGCGCGGCGGGTCGGCCGGCCAGCAGGCTGTCGATCAGCAGAAGATGCGTGATCGGAACGGGTTCATCGCCGTAGCCGGTGCGGCCGGAGACCGGAAACCAGTGCAGCGTAACGGAGAACAGCAGCATCAGCAGCAGGCCGAGCCAGAATCCGGGCATCGATACGCCGACCAGGGCGGAGATGCTGGCGGCGCGATCGGCGGCGCGGCCACGTCGCACGCCGGCGAGCAGGCCGAGCGGTATGCCGATGGCGAGCGCCAGGACCGCCGCGGCCAGCGTGAGCTCGATGGTGGCGGGCAGGCGGTCGGCGATCACGTCGAGCACGGGGCGGCGGTGGAAGAAGCTGCGGCCGAAATCACCCTGCAGCGCGCGCCAGACGAAGCTGATGAATCGTTCCGCCAACGGGAGATCAAGCCCCATGTCGTGGCGCAGGGCGGCAATCTGTTCGGGTGTGGCGCGCTGGTCGCCGAGCATGATCTGCACCGGATCGCCCGGTGTCGCCGAAGTCATGGCGAAGACGACCAGCGCGGTACCGAGGAGGACCGGGATGAGGTGTAGGACGCGTTGAAGCAGGCGTGTGGTCATGCGGGGGTGGGGTGGTGGCGAAGGTGGGCCGCACCCGCCATAGGACAGGCCGGCGTCGCAACATAACATTCTCCCCCTCCCCTTGAGGGAGGGGGTTGGGGGGAGGGGTCGATGCGCGAGAAGCTTCGGTGTAACCCTGGCACCAACCCCTCCCCCCAACCCCCTCCCTCAAGGGGAGGGGGAGAATTGTCTACGGCCACGACCTCCGTGTCCCCCACCGTCAGTCCACGCTGACGCGCGACAGGTAGATCTTGCCATCCGCCGACGGCTGGAACCCATGCAACCGCTTCGACACGCCGTAGACATCCTGCGGCAGCCACAGGAAAACCCAAGGCGCGTCGTCGTGCACAATCTGTTGCACACGCAGATAGATCGCCTGCCGCTTGGCCTGGTCCGTTTCGGTCTCCGCCTGATCGAGCAGCTTGTCCACCTCCGGATTGGCATACCCCGCCGAATTGCCGCGCCCGCCGCCGTGCACCGCCGGCATCATGATGTCGGACGGATCGAGCGAGGCGTTGCCCCAGGAAGTGAAGAACAGGTCATGCTCCTGGCGCTTCGTGGCATCGCGCCAGATCGGCACGATCACCGCGGTCTCCCACACCCGCACCTGCGCGGTGATGCCGCTGCGTGTCAGCATCGATGCAATCGCCTCGGCGACATCCTTCGATGCGCCATCGACATCTATTGTCAGATGCAGGTTCGACGCACCCGCCTCCGCCAGCAGCGACTTCGCCTGCACCGGGTCATACGCGTACTCGGACAGAGCAGCATCGAAGCCGAACGCGTCGGGGCTCAGTACGCCATTCAGCGGCGTGGCCAGTCCGTTCAGCAACCGCGCAACGATCAGCTTGCGGTCCACGGCGTGGTTCAGCGCGCGGCGCACGCGCACATCGGTGAACGGCGGCTTGGCATTGTTGATCGACAGGAAGAACGTGCGCGTGCCGTTCACCGCCATCACCGCCGTCCCCGGATTGTCGCGCACCTGCGCGATCGAGGTCACCGGCAGCCCGTTGATGATGTCGATATCGCCGGCCAGCAGCGCCGCCACACGCGACGCGTTGTCCGGCATGATCTTGTAAATCACCCGATCCACCCGCGCCGGGCCGACCGGCGGCACCGCGGGCGAGCCACCGTAGTAGTCCGGCACACGCTCCATCACGATGCGGTCGCCACGGCTCCATTCCTTTAACCGGAACGGTCCGGTACCGTCCTCCTGCGACACCATGCCGTCATCGCCGACCCGCTTGACGAACGCCTCGCTGACGATTTCTTGGAACGGCAGCATCGCCGGCAGCAGCGGCCAGGGCTTGCTCAGCACGAAACGTACCGTGTGCGGATCGACGATGTCGACGCGGGCGAGCGGCCCGAGCAGGTCCTTGCGCGGGTTGGTTTGGCCACCGATCTTGCCGCCGAGCACGCGCTCCATGGTGAACTTCACGTCCTCGGCGGTCAGCAGCGCGCCGTCGTGAAAGCGCACCCCGTCGCGCAGATGGAACTCGTACGTCACCGGATCGACCCGGCGCCAGCTATCGGCGAGCTCCGGCACCACGCGCATGGCCGCATCGCGCGTCAGCAGCCCATCGTACATGTTGCGGATGATCGTTTCGGTGTCACGATTACCTGGATTGGCCGGGTCGAGGGTCAGCGCGTCCTGCGTATAACCGACGCGGATTTCCGACGCGTACGCCGACGCAATGGCGATGAAGCTGGGCGCGACAAAGCCGGGCGCGATGACCGCGAGCGCCAGACCAAGGGGCAACCATTTCGTGATCCGCATGACCCCAAGCCCTCCCCGGCTCTCAGCGCCGACGCTAGGGAGGCGCCGAACAATCGGTCAAGCATTATTGTCGATATCGCCAAAAATATCCCCATTCGATAAATTCGCATTATCATCGTCGATACCGGCCGCCGAATAATAGGCCTGCAGGTCCGGCTTCTGCGCGATCAGCGCTTTCGCCATCTCGGCCACCAGCCGCCCGCCAGGCTCCAGCCCGACGGCGGTGTACGCAATGACGTACTCCAGCGACGGCGGCGGGCGCGTCGTCTCGACCAGCCGCAGCGTGCCGTGCGCCAGTTCCCGGCTCGCCGCCGACGGCGAGGCCAACGCGATGCCGACGCCGCGCACCGCGAGCTGAATGCGCGTCGGCAAGCTGGAACACCCATGGTGGCGCGCCGGCTCGACGCCCTCGGCGCGGAACCAGTCCATCGCCGCGCCGTGCAGATGCGCCCCGGCCCGATCGGTGATCACCGGCCACAGCGCGATATCCGCCGCGCCAAGCGTGCCGAGCGGCAGGTCAAGCCGCGGGCTGCACAGCCAGGCCAGCGCAACGCGTCCCAGCGATTCGGCGGTCACTTTGGGCGAGGCCACCGGGCCGGCCAGCACCGCCACATCAAGCAGCCCGTGCTGCATCTGCTCGTCGAGAATCTCGCTGGAATCGACAGTAAACTCGACGATCAATCCGGGATAGGTGCGCGCCACCCGGCGCAGCAGGTGCGGCAGCCAGGTCAGTGCGGAGATGCTGGGCACACCGAGCCGCACCCGCCCGGTCAGCGCCTCACGCGTGCCGACGCGCTGCTGGATCTCGGCGGCGATCGCCATCACCTGTGCGGCGTAGCGCAGCATCTCGTGACCCTTCGGCGTCGGCCGCACCTTGCGTTCGGAACGATCGAACAGCGTCACGCCGAGCTGCTGCTCCATCTCGCGAATGCGTGCCGAGATGGCCGGCTGCGAAGTGTGCAGATGGCGCGCCGCGGCGTGGAAGCTGCCGAGCCGCGCGATCCAGTACAGCGCCTCGAACTGGCGGAAGTTCATTTGCGGGTGGCCGCGCGTTCGTGGAACCATTGCGCCGTTTCGATCAGTGCACGATCGGCACCCAGCGGAGCGACCAGTTGCAGGCCCAGCGGCATCCCGTCGGCCGTGCGCCAGAACGGCACCGTGATCGCCGGCACGTGCAGCGCGGTCCAAATCCGGTTCATCACCGCATCGCCGGTGTTCGTCACTGGCGGGGCAGCGCCGGTCGCTGCCGGCAGCAGGACCGCATCATACCCGGCTGCAAGCTCGTCGAAGCGCGCCTGGTAGGTTTGCCGGCGCCGACGTGCGGCCGCATAGCGTGCGGTGTCGCTGTCGAGATAGGGGCCGAGCAGCGCCACCAGTTCCGGCAGCAGGCGCAGCCGCCCCCGGGCCAGCAAACCGGGGGCCAGCAGAATGCGCGCCGCTTCCCAGTAGCAAATCTCCTGCTGCCGGCCGCAAAAATCCGCGATCGGGACGGGCAGGTCCAACGTCTCCACATCGTGGCGCGGGTCGGACGGGCCGAAATCATCCAGACCGTACCTGGTGGGAAATGCCTCGGTCGCGATGATATCCTTCACGCCGATCAGCGCGCCGCTAAGCGGACCGTCCGTGCCGGCAACAAGCTCGCGCCGCGCGGCATCGGCGTCGTGGCAGACGAAGGCACGCACGGTTGCCTCGCGTTGAGCCAGCGCCGCGAGCTGCCGCGCGGCGCGCTCGGCGCGGGCATTCGGCGACACGATGGCACAAAAATCCGGCATATCGCGCTCGGCTTCCATCCGATGGGGTTCCGCCTGCCCTTGTGCCAGACTGCCACAAGCAGCGGGATTATGGTGCCGGCAGTCTGGCCCGTTGCGTCAAGCGGGCGCGGATCGAGGCGCCGGCGTGTGAGGCCCGGGCAGACAGCCCTTGCCACCAGGCCGTCGCCCGGCCTAATCGGGTGTCTGACGCCATCGGCGTCGACCAAGGCGGATCTGTCCCCGTAGCTCAGCAGGATAGAGCACGGGATTCCCAAGACCGTAAAGGGTATCCTTGCCGCTCATCAACGCTCCTCATATCCCGAAAATAATGCAGATGGGGCTTGCAAAGTCTGCTCCCGTACCTTCATTAGGTATCACGCTTAACTTTTCCGGGGTGTGCGTGTCGATGGTCGAGGCAGGAGCAAATCGGTATGATAGGCCAGATTCTGTTGAACGCATTACTTTCCACTTGCGTATGGTAGGGACGCGTCGCGTTGTGGGTGGCCAAATTGTTCCATATCGCCGGGTCGCGTGTGCAACTGGCGTGTGTCATTCGGGGCCGCCGCGAAGCAAACAAGCAAGGAAGCAGGTAGCCATCTGGCACAAAGTTACAGCGACAGCACACAGAGTTTCACTGAGCAGACTCTAATGGCGCTTCGCGCCGATGACAGATGCACGGGTCAAAGCGCCTTGCGCGCAGCGTCATTTGTTTTCTCTCAGTGAAACTCTGTGTGCACTCGGTGTAACTCTGTGTCCGATGGCTACTTGCTTGCCTTACTGCGGCACATCCGGCCCCATCCGGCTGACCCCAAGCAATCGCCCTGGCACCATTCGGAGAGAGGGTGATATTGCATACCCGGAAGGGACATCTGCAATCCGTCCGGGGGTGCAATCTCAAAGCGGGAATTGTTGGCCGTCGCCTTATGCGCGACCGAGCCTCGTTCTTACGACCTCCATGGCGGCTGCAAAGGCGCCGTCGGCGTCCAGCGCGGTGGTGTCGAGCGTGACCGCGTCGTCCGCGCGGCGCATGTTCGGGGCGTCGCGCGCGTCGCGGGCACGCAGGTCGGCCTCGACCTCGGGCAGCGAGGCTGCAACGCCGCGCGCCTGCAGCTCGGCCCAGCGGCGGCGGGCGCGCTCGGCCGGGGTTGCGACCACATACAGCTTCACCGGTGCATCGGGGAAGATGACGGTGCCGATGTCGCGGCCGTCGAGCACCGCGCCGGCGGTCGCGCCGAAATTCCGCTGGAAGTCGAGCAGCGCGGTGCGAACGCCTGGGATCGCGGCGACCGAGGCCGCCGCGTCATCCGCGATCGGGCCGCGCAGATCGTGCCGCTGGAGATCCGCCGGGGTCAGCGCACGCGCAGCCGCCGTCGCCGTTGCCGGATCCCGCGGATCGCCCGCCGCGTCCAGCACGCACCGGGCCACCGCGCGGTAGAGCAGGCCGGTGTCGAGGTAGGGCAGACCCAGCGCCTGGGCGATGCGGCGGGCCAGCGTGCCCTTGCCCGCGGCGGCCGGGCCGTCGATGGCGATTACTGGGTTCACGTGGGGGGTAGCCCTTTGTCATCAGGAATAAGTCCGGGCCGGAACGTAACGTTCTCCCCCTCCCCTTGAGGGAGGGGGAGTAGAATATTCGACGTCAACGGCAGTGTCCTCTCACGTGGGCGTCAGCCTGGCGCCCATGCGGTCCATCAGCGCCGTGAATCCAGGAAAACTGGTGTCGATGAACGCCGCGTCGTCGACGGCGACCGGCGCCTCGGCGGCCAGGCCGAAGATCAGGGCGCTCATTGCCAGGCGGTGGTCCATGTGGGTGGTGACCGTGGCGCCACCCGGGATGCCGCCGGGCATGCCGTGCACGATCAGGTCGTCGCCCTCGATCTCGACCCGCACGCCGTTGGCGTCCAGCATCGCGGCGGTGGCGGCGAGGCGGTCGCTCTCTTTCACCCGCAGTTCCTTCAGGCCGCGCATGCGCGTGATGCCCTCGGCGCCGGCGGCGGCGACGGCCAGGATTGGGTATTCGTCGATCATGCTGGGGGCGCGCTGCGGCGGCACGGTGATCGCCTTCAGGGGGCCGTGCGTGGCGACCACGTCGCCGACCGGCTCGCCGCCCTCGGTGCGCTGGTTCTCGATGCGCAAGTCGGCGCCCATCTCGGCCAGGGTCGCCAGCAGGCCGGTGCGCAGCGGGTTCAGCCCGACGCCGGTGATGGTCACGCGGGACCCAGGCACCAGCAGCGCCGCCACCAGGGGAAACGCGGCGGAGGACGGATCGCCCGGCACCACCACGTCCGCGGCGATCAGCTCCGGCTGGCCGTGAAGCTGGATCACCCGGCCGGTGCCAACGAGAGTCACCTGCACCGTCGCACCGAAGTGGCGCAGCATGTTCTCGCTGTGGTCGCGGGTCGCCTCGGGTTCCTCCACGCGGGTGATCCCGGGCGCGTTCAGGCCGCACAACAGGACCGCCGACTTCACCTGGGCCGAGGGGACCGGGACACGGTAGTCCAGCGGCAGCGCGTCCTTCGCGCCCTGGACCGCCAGCGGCAGGCGGCCGCCGTCGCGCGCGGTGAAGCTGGCGCCGCAGCCGGTGAGCGGGTCGATGACGCGGCGCATCGGGCGGCCGCGCAGGCTGGCGTCGCCGGTCATCACCGCGAACAGGTCGTGGCTGGCGAGGATGCCGCACAGCAGGCGCGCGGCGGTGCCCGAGTTGCCCATGTCGAGCACGTCGGCGGGCTCGGTCAGGCCGCCGACGCCGCGACCGGCGACGCGCCAGGTGCCGTCGGGGTCGTGCGTGACCTCGGCGCCGAGGGCCCGCATGGCGGCGGCGGTGCGCAACACGTCCTCACCTTCGAGTAGGCCGGTGATGCGGGTCTCGCCGACCGCGAGGGCGCCGAACATCAGCGCGCGGTGGCTGATGGATTTGTCACCGGGGACGGCGATGCGCCCGGTGAGGGGGCCGGCGGGGCGGCGTGCAACGAGGGGGCGGGCGGCAGTGGACATGCGGGGCGGTCCTGGGCTGGGGGCCGCTTAGCACGGACGGATGGGGGTGGGGAGCGCAGGCACGGAGGATTTTGGCGGCATCCTTAACGCGCGGTACACGACCCGCCGCTTATACGGGCGTTTCTGTCGTGCTTGCATATCCATCACGATAGGTTATTTGCGCGATGGTCACCGTGCTTCGTGCCCACGGCTTGCGCGTCGTCATTTTCGTTGACGATCACCAGCCGGCGCACGTCCATGTTTTCGGTGACGGTCAGGCCAAGATCAATTTGCTGGGTGCCGATTGCTGGGTGCAGACGGGGCGCCCCCGACCTGGACTGAACCGACGGCATGACGCGCGGTGACGCCCGTCGCGCCATGCGGATCGTTGCCGGGCAGCAGGCGCTGTTGCTGGCCCGGTGGGAGGACATTCATGGCCGAAATGACTGATGCTCAGATCGATGCCGCTGCGGAACGGGCGGGGTTGCGCGGCGCAATGAACCGCGTGCGGCCGCCGCGCGGTATGACCGGCGGCTCGGCCGGGTGATCGTCGAGCTGACCAACGGATGCACCTTCATGTTCCCGCCACACCTGGCACAGCGGCTGGAGAGCGCAACGGCGGAGCAGCTTGCCGCGGTCGAAGTGCTTGGCGCGGGCTACGGGCTGCACTGGGAGGCGCCGGATGTCGATCTATCGACCCCCGGTCTGCTCGCCGGCTTGTTCGGGACCAAAAGCTACATGGCCAGGCATGCGGGACGCGCGACGTCACCGCCAAAGGCCGCAGCGGCCCGGGTGAACGGCGCGAAGGGGGGGGCGGCCGCGCAAATCAGCCCATGGCTGACGCCCAGCAGAGCTGGCTCGCCGCTCGGCACGCACGCAGGCGGGCGGCAACCAGCCATTGGTGAAAACCAGACGGCGGCGTGCAGTCCGCATGGTGGAAATCCAAGCCGAGCCGGCAAACTGACAGGTTCGGCCCGTCGGATTGTATCCGTCGGCTCTCAACAGCGAAGCGCGATCCAGTGCTACCAGCGCCGATAGCCGTAAAAGCCACCGCCGCCGAGGAGCAGGAAAAGCACAAGAATGATCAGAATGGTTGACATTGTTGCCTCCAAGAAAGTGTCTGGGTCATTTGCCAAATGCATATGGGTTCGGGACAACGACGTCACTAGCCTCGGTAACTACCCAGTGACCACAGATAACCAGTCAGTGAATATAAGCAACTAACTTCTGGTGAACATCAAACGGACCAATCCCGGCTGGCTCGTGGAATCCCGCGCCCTGCCGCCGCGCCGGCCGGTTCCATCCGTCAGAGTCCCTCCGCTGGTCACCCGGGCCGGCCCCATCTACACTCACGCAACGATCCTGGGAGGTGGCGATGGCGTTCGACGAAGCCGCGGCGATCGACAGCCTGTGGTCCGCGCACGTGCGGGGTGAGTTCTTTCCGGATGCGTGGATCGATCGGCTGACGATCGATCAGGCGTATCGCGTTCAGCTCGGCATCCTGGCGCGGCGCACCGCGGCCGGGGCGCGGCAGATCGGCTGGAAGGTGGCGCTGACCTCGAAGCCGACGCAGGAGCAATTCAATTTCCACGAGCCGGCGTTCGGCCATGTGCTGGAACAGTTCCCGTCTGGCCACCAATTTCCGGCGGACATGATCCGGCCGGGATGCGAGCCGGAGATCTGCGTGCGCCTGGCCCGGCCGATCGAAGCGGGGGCGGATGCCGATGCCGTGCGCGCGGCCATCGAGGTCTGCTATCCGGCGCTGGAGATCGTCGAGCTGCGCTGCGACCTGCGACGCGACATGGCGCTCGCGCTGGCCGACAACGTGGCGCAGAAGGCGGTGGTGCTGGGTGCGCCGGTTCGCATGGGCGACATGCCCGATCTCGCGGGGATCGAGACACGGGTGCGGGTGAACGGCGTGGAGCTTGCGACCAGGCTGGGGGCGGCGGTGCTGGGCCATCCGCTGAATGCGATCGTCTGGCTGGCTGGCAAGGTGCTGGGCCATCCGCTGAATGCGATCGTCTGGCTGGCTGGCAAACTGCCCGCGTATGGCCAAGTGCTGAAGGCCGGCGATCTGATCATGACCGGCTCGTTCACCCGGATGCTGACGCTTGCCGCCGGCGATCAGGTGCACGCGACGTTCGCCGGGCTTGGCGCGGTGGAGGCCAGCGTGGCGGGATAGCGTCGATCACTGCATTCTGGTTCCGGCTTGTTGCCGCCCCAATTTCGTTCTGTATAATTAATACATCACCGCGTGGAGGGTGGTCGCCGTGAAGCGCGGGCGACGGCCCGGGCAGCCCGTTCGGCGCGGCTTTTCCATTCCGTGGCCAGACTGTTCTGTGCGGTCTATCGCAAAACCAAGCTCGTTGTTGCGGGCACTGATCCTGCTCGATGGCCTCCGTGAAGGATCTGCGTAGATTCCGAGCCTACCGGTGCTGCCTGGGAGAAGCCACCTCAAGCATAACGTCACACCAGAAGGAATTGGGCCATGCGCTACTCCCTACTGCTCCCGGTGGCTTTATTGGGCTTGGCCGGATGCGCCGCAGACCAGGGTCCGCAGATGACCACCACCACCTACACTCCGGCAACGACCACCACCTATGTGACCCCGATGCCGGCCGGAGGCTATATTCCGCCTAACAGCACCACCACCACGTATGTGACGCCGGCGCCGGCCGGTGCCTATATGGCGCCTGGCAGCACCACCACCACGTATTCGACACCGGTTCCAGGCTATGTGACACCGGCGCAAACCTATATGGCGCCCAGCACCAGCACGACCACAGTGGTTCGCACGCCATAGCCAATCCGCGCGTCACTGAGCGGACATAGATAGTCCGCAGCTTGTTGGGACCTAGCCTGTTGGACTGAGATTGCCGCCTGAATTTTATGGCATCGGCATTATCACGCGAAGTCGCAGTGGGCACGCGAAGTCGCAGCGGGCACGCGAAGCCGCAGTGGGCACGCGAAGTCGCAGTGGGCACGCGAAGTCGCAGTGGGACGCCTATTGCCGCCGCAACTCGCTTCCGGGCCACCGGGATCGCGCGTCCGGGCCACCTGGATTGATCGTCAGCCGCCTCGGTTTGCACGTAGAACCCTCGCCCCGCCCTCACCGGGAGGGGCCGAGGGTGAACCGGCGCCTCATCGAACAGGCCATGGTCACAAGGCTCCACTCGCCTCGGACACAGTCCGGCGTGCGCAGCAGGAACTGCCGGAAGCCCAGCACCGTCATGATGATGAAAAGGTCCCACTATGCGGCTTGTGCTGTCGCCCGATCTCTGCAACGTCGCGACTGGACTGACGGTGGTGTGCCCGTGACCTTGAAGCCCGGCAAGCTGAGCGATTTCGAGCTTCCGGTGCGGGTCGGGCGGGTGAACGTCGCGGCGATCCTGTCGGAGCTGCGGTCCCCGGACGATCAGGCGCGCAGCATCCTGTTCCAGGGTAAGCTGCCAAGTGCCGACATTGCCGACGCCAATCGGCGGGTCCACATGATCTTCCCATAGGGCGTGCGCGACGCTGACCCGGTCCCGCTCGCTGCTGATCTGGCTGATCGTCTGCTACGCGTTCCTGTATGCGCCGATCGGATTCCTGATCGCGTTCAGCTTCAATGCCTCGCGGCTGGTGACGGCGTGGTCGGGCGTCTCGCTGCGCTGGTACACGACGCTGGCGCACGACCCGCAAATGATCGACGCGGCGCTGCTGTCGCTGCGCATCGCCACCGCCTCGGCCACGCTGGCACTGATCGTCGGCACACTGGCGGGCTATGCGCTGGCCCGCTTCGGGCGGTTCCGTGGACGGGCGGCCTTCGCCGCGGCGGTGGCGGCGCCGCTGGTGCTGCCGGAGGTCATCACCGGCCTGTCGCTGTTGCTGCTGTTCGTGGCGCTGGAGCAGGCGGTCGGCTGGCCGGCCGGGCGGGGGACGACGACGGTGACGCTGGCGCACGCCTCGGTGTCGGTGGCCTATGTCGCGGTGGTGGTGCGGGCGCGGCTGGCCGACGCCGGCACCGAGCTGGAGGACGCGGCGATGGACCTGTATGCTACGCTCTGGGCGGCGTTCGCGCGGGTGACGCTGCCGCTGACGGCGCCGGCGCTGGCGGCGGGTTGGCTGCTGGCATTCACGCTGTCGTTGGATGATGTCGTGGTGGCAAGTTTCACCTCGGCGCCGGGGGCATCGACACTGCCGATGGTGGTGTTCTCGCTGACGCGGCTGGGAGCGACGCCGGAGATCTATGCTCTGGCGACGGTGATCGTGGCGGTCGTTACGGCGATTCTGCTGGTGGTGGCGCGGCTGCAGTCCGCTTGGTGGGGGCGGCGGGTTCGGCGCTGAGTGCGCGACGCGCCCGAGCGATTGGCACGGCGACTGGCACCGCGACCGGCGCTCGCCAACATCCCCGTGGCGCGAACACCGCAAGCTGGCGCAGAGATCGCAACCTGGCGCCGATGTCAAAGTGGCGCCGGCGTCAACCTGGTGCCGGCGTCAGCCCGGCGCAGACCTCACGGCCTCGCGCGCTGATCAGACCTTGGCGCGAACATCGGATCCTGGTGCGGCCATCACAGCCTGGCACGCAGATAACATGCAGCGGCGACACCGGCGCGACACGACCGCCGACGCTCCGCCAATTTGTCCCACTGCCGACGGCGTGGCGACGATGCACCTCGCCGCGGCGGAGGGCGGTTACGTGGCGGGATTATACCACGGCATTCAGCAATGCTGTCGTGCTGCCGGGGGCGGAACTTGTGCCGGCGGCGCCGACCCCGGGCGGTAACGTGGCGGACTGCGATGACCCGACATGATGAGGGTCGTGATGGCCCTGCCCCTGCACGGACGCCGCGGTCTGCACGGCCGGTGGTTTGTGCCCGGCCGACTGCCCGACGTTTACCTGGGCGCTGGTTGTTTGCTGGCTAGCGGCCTGCTGTGCACCCAGGGCCAGTTGCAATTGCTGGTAGGCCTCAGGTGATCCGCTCACACCGCTGATGGACATGGTAGTCGCTCCTGCCGATGGCCCTTTTGGCTGAGTTTTTGTGCGACCAATCTAGCACCGCAATGGTTGATGAATGATGAATGTGGTGCTTCGGTTGCACCTGGCGCCGCGATCGATTGGGTCAGCGCGCTGCCATCGCGTCGATGCCGCCGGCGTGGCGGCGCGACAGGCGGGACCGCAGCGCAAAGCCCACCTCGCCATCGCGCCGCCTCCGCTTCATGCAGGCACCGACAAGGTCCGTCATGAGGTGCGCGCCGACGGCCCGCGCCGCAGCAACACGCCCAGCCTTGCATCCACGGCGACAAGTCCGCCTGCGATCAGAGCCATCCCGAAAAGCTGGCGCGGGACAATCGGGGCACCGAGGGCCAGGCTGCCCAGAACGGTGGCACTCACCGGGATGATCAGTGTCACGAGGGATGACGCGACGGCGCCTGTGCGAGCGAGGATGCTGAGTGCCGCAAGAACACGCCGTGGCACCGACGCCGCGCGCCGTGCCATGCCCCAAGACAACCGATGCGGGGTCGAACCTTCGACGGCGGGTCGTTGGCGCCGCCGCTCAGTGATCGTTGCCTGGGCGGAGATGCGCGTTCGCCGGCGCCTGGGACGTGGTCTGCCCGAATAGGCTGCCGGTCAAATAGAGGCTGCGAGCCAGGCGCCGCACCTCGGCGAGGGTCGGCCAGATCGTCGAATCGAGCTGCTCAAGACGAAAGTCGGTGGCAACGAAGCGGTAGCCGGTGTCGAGCCGGACGGCGGCGCCAACGAACACCCCGTCGACGTCGATGACGTGTGATTGGATCATCGGTCAGGTCTTTCTCGAAACAGGTGCAGAGCTCGGCGAACCGGTGTGGCCCGCGGTGATGGAACCTGCAGCTCAGCGACATCGCCGGGCGAGGGCGCGGTCGAGGGCACCTGGAGGGCGGCGTCCTGCGGTGCCGGTCGGTGTCACCATGCGGGTTCCTCTCTCATCCGGAGCTTGCGCCCGGCGGGCTGAACGTCTGGCGACGCCCTGAGGGGCGGTAAGAGGATGATTTTCCATACAAACACAATAGGCGACACCTTAAAAGATTTTCCTGCTAAATATTCCGCCACATCCGCACGTGGTGTTCTCCCGCAAGCGCAATCGGGATCGTCGGCTTCGCCGCGGCTCGACCAGCACACGCCACGCCAGACGGTCCAGCTCCCCGTCTCAGCTCCCCGTCTCAGCTCCCCGTCTCAGGTCGCAGTCAGGTCAGCAGCAACGCCCGCGGGAAACCGGCTTGCCCACGTTCGGTACCCGGTTGCGCGTCCGACGCCGGACCTCCAACGCGGCAACGCGCCTCTCTCCGCGACGCTATTGTCCGCTGCCTTGCTGCCTGCCGCAGTCGCCCCTGCACAGGGCATCAATGTTAGTTGAAGTTGAGAGTAAAGTTAATATATCTTACCTTCTAAGTGAACCAATTGCAACCGGAACCAACCCTCATGTCCCTCCCATCCAACGGCATCATCGCAGACGTCATCCGCGAGATCATGCCGCCATACCACCTCAGCGCCGACCTGCTGGCGGCCACGTTCGCGGCACTGCCTCCACCGCCGCCGGATGCGCCGCCCACCTGGCGGCACGCGCGCATCACGCGGCTGATCGAGGAGATCTCCGCACTCCTGCCCGCCGATGCGGCGCAGGCGCGGCTCGCGACGCAGATCCTGATCGTCCGGGGGCAGGCGGATACGCTCGCGACCCGGGCCTACGCGCCGGACGTGACAGTGGAGCAGATGTGCCGGCTGAGCCGCAGCTCGACGGAACTGGTGCGGACGGCGGCGTTGCTGGTGCGCACGCTGGAGCGGTGCCAGCAGAAGCCCGCCCCGTTCTTTGGCACCGTCGTAGAGGACGAGGTCGATGTCGCCGCGGTGGACGCGGTGTGGCGCAACGATCCTATATACCGTGAGGCGGCGCCGAACGTGACGCCGGCGTCGGCGGCTGAGGCGCCGCAGCCCGGGCGCCTCGAACCCGAGCCGACGGCCGATCCACCGAACGCCGCATCGCCTGCGGCGGATGTCGGTCAGCCGAACGCCGCACCGCTTGCGGCGGATGCCGAACCGTCCCCGCCTGCGACCGACGCCGAGCCGCCCCCGGCGAAGACGCCGATGTCAGTGTCGGCGGCCACGGCGGCGCAGGCGCAGCGGGATCGGTCTCCCGACGCGGCGGCGGGCCCCGCGGGGGACGCTTGCCCGACCACTCGGCCCGCCCCTGGGTCCGTGGTGACGCGGCTCGACCAGGTGCCTGGCTGGACGCTCGAGGTCGTGCGTCGCCGGACCGGCGTCGGCGCGGCCGCGGGGCCGGACGCGTAATCATGTGCATCAACTCTTTATGGCGTGAGGTGGCGCGTTCGGACGGCGGCGACTGGCGCGTACGGCCCGATGCAAAGACAGGTCCTGGATCAACCAGCCCCGGGGACAGGCCATGACGGCGGAGGTCGCACCGGTCCGCTGCGAAACGGCGACCCGCAGAGCCGCCCGAACCTGGCGCCGCGGTGTGGGGCGAAGGCGCGGACGCGCTCCGGCAGCCCCTGCCGCGCGCCAGCGATGCCGAACGGGCGGTGCCCCGCGGGTCAACCTCCGGGACAAGCGCCCGGGGGCAAGGCCTACCTCGGGCAGGCTCCGCATGGCGGGCGCTGCATTGGGCCGCGCACGCCGGAGGGGCTCGCAATGCTGGCTGCCGCGCGCACGAAGCACGGGGACCATGGCGCGGCGCGGCGGGCGATGCATCGCGACCAACGGTCGGTGATCGTGCGGTGTCGGCTGTTGGCGGCGGCGTATCGGCTCGGGGCGTATCTGCCGCCCGAGATCGTCGCGCGGATGGCGTTCGGGGTGAAGCAGGTGGCGCCGCGGCCAGACCCCTCGCAGGCGCAGGCCGCGCCCCCCGGGTCCAGCGCCCCACGGGTCAAGATGGCCGGTGGCAGGCTCTAGTGGGGCCGGCTCCTGCGGACAAGATCCTGGGTAACCTGGAACGGGGCAAAGCGGGACGGGACGCGCGTGGGCGGTTCGTGGCGCCGGCACGGCCCGAGCTGCGCGGGCGAATGGCGGAGCGCGAGGCCGCCAGGAGCGACGCGGCGATGCTGGCGACGTGGCGGGCAGGGATCGCGCGGGCGCGGCTCGCCGAGCGGGCGGCACTGGACGCACGGCGGGCGGCCCGGCACGCGGCACTCGAACACAATGCCATACAACGTGGGACGATGCGGGCGGACGAGCTGGATGTCGGGGTGGGGTCGATTGTCGGGCAGGGGGCGCAATCCGCCGAACGCCGACACGATGCCATACAACGTGGGACGGTGCGGGTCGGACGGGCTGGATGCCGGGGCGGGGCCGGTAGTCGGGCAGGGGGCACAATCCGCCGAACGCCGACAAGCGGCCATGCCGAGCCTGCCGCCGGGCGCTTGTCCCGGTGGTGGGACGGTGCGGTCGGGCGAGCAAGCACCGTGGCGCGAGACGCCCCTGATCGTCGGGCACGCATGACGAGCAATCGCGGGCAGACCCAGGGCCGTCAGTCCCCGGGCCGTCAGCCGCTGGGCCGAGTGCGGTGCCTTACTGCCCTGCACCCGCGGCCGGTTGCCGCGATGTCGCCGCTCCGATACGGTCCGCCGCCATTTCGCGGGACTCAGCTAATGTCACTCACCGCCGACCGACTCGACCGGATCCAGCCCAGCCTGACCATCGCCATCTCCACGGTGGCGCGGCAGATGATCGCCGAGGGCAAGAACGTCATCAGCCTGTCGCAGGGCGAGCCGGATTTCGCGACGCCGCGCAACATCAAGGACGCCGCCATCCGTGCGATGGAGGCCGGCGAGACCAAATACACCGACGTCGCCGGCACCCCGGCCTTGCGCAAGGCGGTGGCGGAGAAGTTCCGCCGCGACTCCGGCCTCGACTACAAGCCGGAGGAGATCATCGTCTCCACCGGCGGCAAGCAGGTGATCTTCAACGCCATGCTGGCGACGCTGAATCCGGGCGACGAGGTGGTCATCCCCAGCCCCTGCTGGGTCAGCTATCCCGACATCGTGACGCTGGCCGACGGCAAGCCGGTGCTGGTGCCATGCGGGCAGAACCACGGCTTCAAGCTGCGTGCCGAGGATCTGGAAGCGGCGATTACCGACAAGACCAAGTGGTTCATGCTGAACAACCCGTGCAACCCGACCGGCGCCGCCTACAGCAAGGACGATCTGAAGCCGATCTGCGAGGTGCTGATGCAGCATCCCAACGTCTGGATCTTCACAGACGACATCTACGAAAAACTCGCCTATGACGGATTCCGCCCGGCCACGATCCTGGAAGTGGAGCCGCGGCTGCGCGCGCGCACGCTGACGATGAACGGCTGCTCCAAGTCCTACGCGATGACCGGCTGGCGCATCGGCTTTGCCGGCGCGCCGGTGGCGCTGATCAAGGCGATGGACAAGCTGCAGAGCCAGTCCACGTCGAACACCAACTCGATCGCGCAGGCGGCTGCGGTGGAGGCGCTGGTCGGCCCGCAGGACTCGATCGAGGCGATGCGCAAGGTGTTCGAGCAACGGCGCAACCTGGTCGTTGCGGCGCTGAACAAGGCGCCCGGGCTGCATTGCCATAACCCGGAGGGCGCGTTCTACGTCTATCCCTCGATCCATGGCTGCATCGGCAAGACCAGCCGCGGCGGCAAGAAGATCGTCGATGACGAGGCGTTCGTCATTGCGCTGCTGGAAGAAGAGGGCGTCGCAACGGTGCAAGGCGCGGCGTTCTGCTACCCCGGGCATTTCCGCGCCAGCTACGCCAACGCCACCGCGGAGCTGGCCGAAGCCTGCGCGCGCATCCAGCGTTTCTGCGAAGGCCTGCATTGATGCCGGCGCTGACGCCCGCGCGCAAACCGGCCTTGGCGGAACGGCTGAAGCGGGTCCAGGTCGCCGCCAGCGTCGCCATGACGATCAAGGCGCGCGAGCTGCGTGCCGCCGGCAAGGACGTGATTTCGCTGACCATCGGCGAGCCGAATTTCGACAGCCCGCCGCACGCGATCCAGGCGGCGCACCAGGCGGCGCTTAAGGGTGAAACGAAGTATCCGCCGCAGGATGGCACGCCGGCGCTGAAGCAGGCGATCCAACGCAAGTTCAAGCGCGACTCGGGGCTGGACTTCGCGCTCGATGAGATCGCGGTGTCGAACGGCGGCAAGCAGTGCATCTTCAACGCCGTGATGGCGACGGTCGATCCCGGCGACGAGGTGGTCATTCCGACCCCGTCGTGGATCGCCTACGCGCTGATGACGAAGCTGGTGGGCGGCGATCCGGTGTTCGTGCCCTGTCCGCAGAACAACGGCTTCAAGCCGCGGGCCGAGGATATCGACGCCGCCATCACGCCGAAGACCAAATGGCTGATGCTGAACAATCCGAACAATCCGTCGGGCGCGGCGTGCTCGGCGGACGAGCTGCGGGCGATCGCCGAGGTCATGCGCAAACACCCGCATGTCTGGATCATGTCCGACGACATGTACGAGCACCTGGTGTTCGACGGGTTCCAGCACGCGACGATGGCGCAGGTGGCGCCCGATTTGCGCGACCGGATCCTGACGGTCACCGGCGTGTCGAAGACCTACGCGATGACCGGCTGGCGCATCGGCTTCGCGGCCGGCCCGCGCGATCTGATCAAGGCGATGGTGAACATGCAGGGCCAGGCGACGGCCGGCGTCTCGACGGTGGGCCAGGCGGCGGCGACCGCTGCGCTCGACGGACCGCAGGACGGGGTGGCGGAGCAGATCGCCGCGTATCGGCGCCGGCGCGACATTGCGGTGGAGATGCTGAACGCCTGCAAGGGCATCAGTTGCCACAAACCCGAAGGCGCGTTCTACGTGTTTCCGAATGTCGCCGGCTGCATCGGGCACACCACCGCGGGCGGTCGCAAGCTGGAGACCGACCAGGATGTCTGCCTGGCGCTGTTGGAGGAAAAATTCGTTGCCACGGTGCACGGTGCGGCGTACGGCATGAGCCCCTATCTGCGGGTCAGCACGGCGGTGGCCGACGATGCACTGATCGAGGGCCTGCGGCGCATCACCGCGTTCTGCGACGCGTTGCGCTGAGCCCGGTGATGGCAGGTGGGCGGCGGATGACGTTTCGGCCGCAGATTGGCCTGCGGGTGACGTTCCGCCCTCGGACTGACCGACTGCGAACCGGCTGACCGATCATGCAGGTCGTGCTGCTGGGAACCGAGTTCAGCATGACCGGCGCCGGGCTGCTGCTGTTCCGCTGGGCCGCGCATCTGCGCCGGCGGGGGCATGATGTCGTTGCGGTGCATGACCGGAGCGCGGCTGGACCGTTGCGCGACGCGTTCCTCGCGCAAGGCGTCACGCTGGCCGAGCGCTTCGATGTCGACGCCCGCATGCTGGTCATCTGCAACACGGTGATGGCGGCGCGCTATGTGCTGCAGACCGCCCCCATCGCGCGCACCGTCTGGTGGCTGCACGAGGGCGAGGCCGGTCTGGCCATACTGCGCAACCATCCGGGGGCGGAACGGGCGTTCCATGCCGCGCACGCCATCATCTTTCCATCAGGCGCCATTCGCGACCGCGTCTATCGGTCCTACCTGCTGGGTGTGCCGGAGGTGCGCCAGCACGTGGTGCCGCCGGGCCTCGATCCGATTGAGCCGGCGCAGGCCGCGGCCGAACCGTCGCCGGAGGGACGGCCGATCCGCGTGATCTCGGTCGGCTCGGTGTATCCGCGCAAGCGGCAGGCCGATCTGATCCGTGCCGTTGCGCGACTGACGGATCTGCGACTCGAATGCCTGCTCGTGGGCGCGCTGGTCCAGCTCGAGCCCGAGGCGGTAGCGCTCGCCAAGGCGGCGCCGGAGCGGTTCAGCTTCGCCGGGCAGTTGTCGCATGCGGCGACACTGCGGCTGATCGGACGCGCCGATATCTTCGCCCTGCCATCGGCCAGCGAGTGTCTGCCGATCGCGCCGCTGGAAGCGGGGCAGCGCGGCAAGGCGGTGCTGCTGTCGGACCTGCCGGCGCATGAGGGGGTCTGGCGGCACGGAGTGAACTGCCTGATGCACCCGACCTACGATGTCGATCTGATGGCGCACCTGCTGCGCGTGCTGGCGACCGATGCAGCGCTGCGCGCGCGGCTGGGCGCGGCGGCACGGCGCAACGCCACCGGATACCGCAACGAACTGTTCCTGGCCCGGCTCGATACGGTGCTGGCAAGCTTAGGTTAGACTTCGATCGCAGATGGACACCCAAGCATTCACCATTCGGCCTGGCCTTGACACCGACGCCGCGGGCTTCATCGCGCTGATCGGCGCCTGCTGGGCGGAGTATCCCGGCATCGTGCTCGACGTCGATGCCGAGCTGCCGGAGCTGCATGCGCTGGCGACCTACTACACGGAAAAGGGCGGCGCGCTGTGGACGGCCGAGGCGGGTGGCGGCGTGGTTGGCATGATCGCCGTCGTGCCGCGGGACGACGGGATCTGGGAGATCTGCCGTCTGTATGTGCTGGCACCCTGGCGCGGTGCCGGGCTGGCGCATCGCCTGCTGGACCAGGCGGAGGCGCATGCGTGCGCCCCCGGCATCACACACCCGCGCGCCCCCGGCGCGACACACCCGCGCGCGCCCGGCGTCACGCATCCGCTGGCCTCGGGCGTCACACACCCGCGCGCGCCCGGCGCGACACGCCTGGTATTGTGGAGCGACACGCGCTTCGAGCGCGCCCACCGGTTCTACGAAAGACGCGGCTACGTGCGCGCCGGACCGATCCGGGTGCTCAACGACTTGTCGAACTCCCTGGAATTCGGCTATGCCAAGCCGGTGATCGGGGTCGAGGTGCTGGACGCCGCTGCCGCGGCCTCGACGGAGCGCTGCCTGGCGGAACTGCTGACCGCCTGCGTCGCGGATGGCGCCTCGGTCTCGTTCCTGCCGCCGTTGGCACCGGACGTTGCGCGCGCGTTCTGGCGGCGCAAGTCACGCGAGGTGGCGGCGGGCGGGCGCGTGCTGATCGCCGGCTGGGTGGATGGCAGGCTGGCGGGCTGCGTGACGCTGGATCTCGATACGCCGGCGAACCAGCGGCACCGCGCCGAGGTGCAGACGCTGCTGGTCGATCCGGCGACACGCCGGCGCGGCCTGGCCCGCGCGCTGATGCAGCGCGTGGAGGTCGAGGCGACGCGACAAGGACGGACCTTGCTCACGCTGAAGACAAGCGTCGGGGATACAAGCGCGGGGGATGCAGGTGCCCGGGATACAAGCGCAGGTGCGGAGGCACTGTTTCGCGGCATGGGCTGGATTGGGGGCGGACGCATCCCCATGTATACGCGCGCCACCGACGGCACGCTGTGCGACACGCTGTATTTCTACAAATGCGTCATGGCTTGACGAACAGCGCCCGCGGCACCGCGGCGAGACATTCCACCCCGGTCTCGGTGATCGCGATGCTTTCGGTGATCTCCAGCCCCATGTCGGCCAACCAGAGTCCGGTCATGAAATGAAAGGTCATGCCCGGTCGCAGTTCGGTGCGGTCGCCGGGCCGCAGGCTCATGGTGCGCTCGCCCCAGTCCGGCGGGTAGCTCAGACCGATCGAGTAACCGGTGCGATTGTCCTTGACGATCCCGTACTTCTTCAGCACCGCGAAGAAGCCATTGGCGATATCCTCGCAGGTATTGCCGGGCCGGGCCGCAGCTAGGCCGGCGTCCATGCCCTCCAGCACCGCCTTCTCGGCATCCAGGAACGCCTGCGTCGGCCGGCCGAGGAACACCGTACGCGACAGCGGACAATGATAGCGCTTGTAGCAGCCGGCGATCTCGAAGAACGTGCCCTCGTTCGCGCGCATCGGTTTGTCGTCCCAGGTCAAATGCGGCGCGGACGCATCCGCCCCGGACGGCAACAGCGGCACCAGTGCCGGATAGTCGCCGCCGAAACCATCCACGCCGCGAATTCCGGCGTCGTAGATCTCGGCCACAAGGTCGTTCTTGCGCATGCCGGGCTCGATCTTGTCCAGGATGCGCGCATGCATCGCTTCAACGATGCGGGCGGCGCGGCGCATGTAGTCCAGCTCCTGCGGGCTTTTCACCGCGCGCTGCCAGTTCACCAATCCTGTTGCATCGACGAAATGTGCATTCGGCAGGTGCGTCTGCAGCGACGCGTAGGCGGCGGCGCTGAACCAGTAGTTGTCCATCTCCACGCCGATGCGACCACGCTGCCATCCATGCTCTTCGATGATCCGCGAGAGCAGGTCCATCGGATGCCGCTCCGTTGATTGCACGTAATGGTCAGGATAGGCAAGGATGCGATCGTGACCGATATACGCCGTCCGCTTCGCCCCGTTGGCATCCTGGCCGCGGCCGTACCAGTATGGCTCGCCGTCGGGCGGCACCAGCACGCATTGATGCACGTAGAACGACCAGCCGTCGTAGCCGGTCAGCCAGGCCATGTTCGACGGGTCGCTGACCAGCAGCAGGTCGATGCCCGCCACCTGCATGGCAGCGCGGGTCTTCGCGAGCCGTTCGGCGTATTCCGCGCGGCTGAAGTTAAGGTCGGCGTCGGACATGTTTGCCTCCATCGGGACGTCGGGCGGGACCGGCAGGTTGGACCGCGTCGTCACGTAATGGAACATCCGATCGCCCGGGGCGCCCGGCAACCCGGCGAGGCCATCACGAAATGTTCCTTCCAGGCCGGCGCGGCGTGCGTGCCATGCGCCAGGCTTGGCGCGGCCGGTATCGTCAGGCCCTCCGGACCATGTAGACTCGCCCATGCGAAGGGAAGGAGCGCACATGATCTCACCTGACTACGTGCGGTTGATGACCGCCTATAACGCGGAGA
Source organism: Acetobacteraceae bacterium (assembly GCA_003151425.1). GTDB lineage: Bacteria > Pseudomonadota > Alphaproteobacteria > Acetobacterales > Acetobacteraceae > Palsa-883. The sequence continues at coordinate 22,522 of PLXO01000125.1, read as the reverse complement.
TGAACCGGCGGCTGTATGCGGCTGCCGCCAACCTGACGGATGCCGAGCGCAAGGCCGATCGCGGCGCGTTCTGGTCCTCGATCCACGGCACGCTGGTGCATCTGTATTGGGGCGACTGCCAATGGATGTCGCGGTTCGACGGCTGGCAGAAGCCGGATGTGCCGATCAAGCAGAGTGCCGGCATGATTGAGGACTTCGACGACCTGCGCACCAGGCGCGTCAAGGCGGACGCAGATCTGGACGCCTGGGCGGGGCGGATCGGCGGGGCTTGGCTGGCCGACGATCTGGTGTGGTTCAGCGGCGCGGCGGGGCGCGAGATGCGGCGGCCGAAGAGCAAGCTGCTGGTGCATTTCTTCAACCACCAGACGCACCACCGCGGCCAGGTGCATGCGATGCTGACCGCGTGCGGGCAGCAGACGGGGGATACCGACCTGTTCCTGGTGGTGCCGGACGCGGATTGATCGCTCTCACTCGGTGCTCCGTGCCAGATGAGGATCTGCGCTAGCCGAAGAAGCGGGTGAACCACTCGACCACCGCCTCGGGCGCCTCCTCGGGCAGGTAGTGGCCGCAATCGACCGGGCCGCCGATCACCGTCTCGCTGCAGTACTCGCGCCAGATCGCCGGCGCGTCGTACCACTTCGCCACGCGACCCTTGCCGCCCCACAGCACCAGCATCGGGCAGCGCACCTTGTGGCCCGCGGCACGGCTCTCGCGGTCGTGCACCAGGTCGATGCCGGTGGCGGCGCGGTAGTCCTCGCACATGCCGCTGATGTTCTCCGGGCGGCCCGCGGCGGCCAGGTAGTCGGCCAATGCCTCGGGGTGGAACAGGGTGCCGGGGCGCGGCGAGCGGCTGGTGTGGTGGTGGAACCAGGCATCCGGCGCGGCGTTGATCAGCACCTCGGGGAACGGGTGCGGCTGGGCGAACCAGAACCAGTGATAGTAGCTGAGCGCGAAGTCCATGTCGGTGCGCTCGAAGTGTTCTATCGTCGGAATGATGTCGAGCGTGGCGAGCTGTGTGACGCGGTCCGGATGGTCCAGCGCCAGGCGGTGCGCGACGCGGCCGCCGCGGTCGTGGCCGGCGACGCTGAAGCGCCGATGGCCGAAATGATCCATCACCGCGATCATATCCTTGGCCATCTCGCGCTTGGCATAGGGCGCGTGGTCCGGCGTCACCGGCGGCTTGTGCGATTCGCCATAGCCGCGCAGGTCGGGGCAGATCACGGTGAAGCGCTGCGCCATCGCCGGGCCGACGACGTTCCAGATGCAGTGCGACTGCGGATTGCCGTGCACCAGCAGCAACGGCGGGCCGGAACCGCCATGGCGCAGGCGGATGCTACCGCCCGGAACTTCTACCCGTGTCAGCGTGAAGCCGTCGAAGAACATCCTCGTCCCGCTCGCAGATGCGGTCGAAGGCGACGACGTTGAACCCGATTCCGGCAAGGCGCCAGCACGGGTCCGCGGTGAAGGTGGCGCGCAGCATTGCCGAGGTGGCGCGCGAGGCGGCGTCCACGCCGATCAGCGCCAGCACGACGTGGTTCGCACCGCCGATGCGTGTGTCGAGCTGTTGGGGCGTATCGGTCGGCTCGGCGATCGCCAAGCGCAGGTCGTCCGGCGCCTCGTTGACGAAGGCGCCGACCACGCCGACCCCGTCATTGCCGCGCGGCAGCAGCATCACCCCGCCAACCGCCCCGCCACCGGCCCCATCAGCGGTCCCCCCGCGAGCTTTTCCCCCTTCATCGACAAGTTTCGCGGCGGCCGCGGCGGTGGCACGCGCCGGCTGCATCGTCTCCTGACGCGTCATAAGGCCGAGCAGCGACGCGGCCTGGATGGCAAGGAGCGCGCCGCCGAGGCCAAGGCACCAGCGCCGCGGCAGGCTGGCCAGCGCACCCGCCAGCAGCAGTCCAACGAAGGGCGTGGCGAAGGCGAGATAGCGCAGCTCGATCGGGGTGGAGTTGAAGGCAAGACCGAGAAGCAGTAGCCCGGCCGGCGGGGCGAGTGCGGTGAGCGTCAGCAGGCGGCGCGGGCGTGGCGCGCCGATGCGGTGCCATCGCAGCGCGACGAGGCCCACCAGGAGAACGGCGATGGTGGCCAGGCCGAGGGTGACGGCGGAGGTCGCGACGGCCGGCACGTACAGCGGCAGGCCGCCGAAGAGGTTGGCAGCGGTGTATTGGGCCAGCCTCGGTAGGCTGCCGAGCAGCGAGAACGAGGGGAACTCGCCCGGGCGGCTGCCGCGCTGGGCGAGGAAGAACCAGAGATCGGCGGGCAGGAACAGGGCGAAGCTCGCGGTGGCGGCGAGCCAAAGGCGGGCGCGGGGCAGCAGCCACAGCAGGACGGCAGTGCCGACGAAGGCCGCGAGGTAATTGCTGAGGGTTGCGGCGCCCAGGCACAACCCGGCAGCTAGGGCGAGTGGGAAGGGCGTGGGGGTGGGGGTCGGCGTGGGGGTTAGGATACTACTACTCCCCCTCCCNNGGGAGGGGGAGCAGCGCGCCGCGCACCATCGACCCGTAGCGCCAGCCAAACGCCGGCCAGTGACAGCGCCTGGGCGAGGGCGAAATCCCGCGCGATCGCTCCCGTATAGGCGAAGCCGTAACACGCGACCGTCAGCAGGACCGCGCCGGCCGGCGGGATGCGGGCGAGCCGCGCGATGCCCCCGACCAGCGCCAACGCCAGGACGCCGCACAGCACCGAGAGCAGGCGGACGCCGAACAAGCTGGGCCCGGACAGCCAGCGCCACGCCGCCACGGTCCAAAAATACAGCGGCGGGTGAACGTCGGTGGTGCGCAGGGCGCGCGCTATGTCGGCCAGGCCGGCATGGCCGGTGAACACCACGCGGGCCTCGGCGGCGGTAAAGACGTCCGCCGGCCAAGCTGGGCGCGGGGTTCCGGCGGCCAGCAGCAATGTATAGCCCTCGTCGTACTCCGCGCCGCGCAGTGCCGCCGTGGCCAGCAGCACACCTGCGCCGATCAGAATGGCGGCCGCCGCGGCCCAAGGGATTTGTTTACCGTTCATCGCCATGGTTCCGGCCGGACCATTAGCGGGAGAAGGTTGACGTGAGGTTGATCGCCCACCTGTTGATTTCTGTGCTCGCCCTGTTGGCTGCCGAGCCGTCTGGGCGCGCGGCGTCGCCGTCCGAGCGCCCCGTGGCGCCACCGCCCGGGCACCTCGCAAGCCCACCGCCCGAACGCATTTCGGCGCTGGCGCCCGAGCGCATCGCGGCGCTGCAGCGGGGTGTGAACATCACCAACTGGTTCCGCTTTCCGCCCCGGGCCGATGACGCGGCGCTGCGCACCTATCTGGACGACGCGGCGATCACGGCGCTGCGGCGGGCCGGCTTCAGCTTCGTCCGCCTGGCGGTGCAGCCGGAGCTGCTGGAGGCCCTGCCGGGGCGGCTGGCGTTGCTGGTCCAGGCAGCCCGCCGCCTGCAGCGCGTGGGGCTCGCGGTCGTGCTGGGGCCGCATCCGACGACCTGGCATTTGGAGCAGAGCGAGGCTGACCGTCTCCGGCTGCTGGCATTCTGGCGGCTTGTGGCGCCCGCGCTGCGCCCGCTCGATCCTCGGCTGACCTATCCCGAGATCCTGAACGAGCCGGTGTTCGCCCCAGACCCCCAGGCCTGGGCGGCATTACAGGACTCGGCGCTGGCGACGGTGCGCGCAGCGCTGCCGGACGCGACGGTGGTGCTCACCGGGGCCAACTGGGGCGGTATCGATGGGCTGGCGGCGCTGCGCCCCGTCGCGGACCCCAACGTGATCTACAGCTTCCACTTCTACGAGCCGTCGGAGCTGACCGCGCTGGCGGCGTATCGCCCAGGCCTCGACCGCGCGGCTCTGGCTCGCGTGCCGTTCCCGATGGACGCGGCGGGCTGTCGCACAGCGGCCGACGGCGCGGTGGATGGCGCGACGCGCGGGCTGATCACATTCGTCTGTTCGATGCGGTGGGACGCGGCGCGGGTCGGCATGCGTATCGAGCAAGCCGCCACCTGGGGAAGGGACCACCACGCAACGGTGCTGCTGGGCGAGTTCGGCGCGAGCCGCGCACTGAATACGCCGGCGCGACTCGCCTGGCTCGAGGCGGTGAGGCTTGCCTGCCAGCAGCGTGGCATCGGCTGGGCGCTCTGGGGCTATGACGACGTGATGGGATTCGGCATCGATCCACGGGCGCAAGCGCGATCGGCGATGGACGATGCGACCCTGGCGGCACTCGGGCTTCGCAGGGGAAGGTGATGGCAATCGCGCGACGAGCTGATCTCCCGGCGACTTCGTGACAATGCAGTTACCAATCGTTGCGTACGTAACGATAACGCCACATGAAAAAGGCGTGAAAGTAACATCGCAAAGAAAAAGCCCCCGGTACAAGACCGGGGGCGAGGTAAACAGGGAGGCTTCACGTCTGGGAGACGCAGGGGCCAAAGACCCCTTTCCAGCTACAGGAGCTGGAACACTGGCGGCAGAGCCGCCGTAACTGTCAGATGACAAAGTAGGGATCGTGCCCCGTGATTGCCAATCCCAAAACCCGAAAGGCCGCCATGCTCGGATCGCATGGCGCGGCGCATCAATTGTAGCGGTGGTGTGCCAGGCAGGCGCGCCTAGGCAATGACCGTAACAGCCGGCGTGACAAGCGGGTGGGCAACGGGCTGATCGATCATGCGGCTGTCTGCGTCGCCGCGCGCCGCTCGACCAGAGCACGCGCCGCCGCCAGTTCCGGTTCCGTGACGATCAGCCGTGCCCAGCCGAACGCGTCCCACATCCGCGCCGCGTAATCCGGATTCGGAGACCTGGTCCGTCGGCACCTGCGTCATCGTGCTGGCGTTGATCAGGTGCCGGATCGGTATCAGCACCGCGCTGACGTAGACGTCGTGGTCCGGTGACAGGAACAGATTGGTGTGCGGCCGCCCAGGCCCAAACCCGCCGGCCGCCGCCCGCGCCGGCTACACCTGCCACGGCTTCGGATGGCGCGCACAATCCACGTCGCGCTGACCGATCCAGATGGTCGGCGCCGCGGTCTCGCCCAGCCCGGACTCCCCCGGCACAGTGCCGCCCAGCACCACCCGGACGCGATCGCCGACCCGCAGATCCTCCACCGCGACCTCGCCGCGATCCGTCGGAATGCGCATGCCGCAGCGGAAGCATGGCACTTCGCCCGGCCACGCGGCATCAGCCGTCACGCCGCCCGCAGCCGTGCCGGGGAAGCCGAGCAGCCGTGCGGCGGCTTCAAGGCGCGCGGCCGAAGCGTTACTTGTAACGGATGGAAGCCCGCCGATCCCCCCTGCGATCGGGCCGCTCGCCATCGGGCTGCCCAGCGTGAGCGCGGATTGCGCCAGGTCGTGCTGTGGCTGCCGGACCTGAGCGATCCTGGCTGTCGCGCCCGAGTGCCGCTGCCTTGCCGCGCTAATGTCGGAAGCAGACACCGTGGCAGCCGACTTCGCCGCTTCGCGGCCAAGCCCTCAAGGGAATCGGAAGGACTTTAATGCTGCGTCAGTGCCGCTCGGCGAGCCTGGTGAGCAGGAAGTCGCGGAACACCGCGACGCGCTTGGAATTGCGCAGCTCCTCCGGATAGACGAAGAACACCTCGACCTTCGGTCCCTTCAGCTCAGGCAGCACGCGCACCAAGTCGTGGATTTCGGCCATCATGAAATCCGGCAGCACGCCGATGCCAAGCCCGGAACGGATCGCCAGCAGCACGGCCTGGACGCTGTTCACCTCCAACGTTGCGCGCCGCGGGTTGCCCGGACGTCTGCCGGCCTCGGCCAGCCAGTTGATATCGGCGACCGGCGGATGGTACTCGCCGAACAGCACCAGCCGATGCGCGTCGAGATCCTCGGCGCGCTGCGGCACGCCGTGCTTCTTCAGATAGTCGGGCGCGGCAACGATCCGCCAGTCGATGGTCATCAGGTGCCGCTGCACCAGATCGGGCTGCTTCGGCGGATGCATGCGGATTGCCACGTCGGCCTCGCGCATCGCCAGGTCAAGGTCCAGATCGTCCAGCAGCAGCGAGACCGAGACATCCGGATACAGCTCGAAGAACTCGTGCAGCCGGGGCGCCAGCCAGGAGGCACCGAAGCCGACCGTGGTGGTCACCTTCAGCCGGCCGGCCGGCTTCTCCTTGCTTTCGGTCAGCAGCGCCTCGGTGATGGCGAGCTTGGCGAACACCTCGCGCACCGTGCGGTTGAGCTGCTCGCCCTGCTCGGTGAGGATCAGGCCGCGGGCGTGGCGATGAAACAGCGGCACGGCCAGCGCCTCCTCCAGCGCCGAGATCTGCCGCGACACGGCCGACTGGCTGAGGTTCAGCGTCTCGCCCGCATGCGTGAAGCTGCCGGCCTCGGCGACCGCGTGGAAGACGCGCAGCTTGTCCCAGTCCATTGTGGAGCCTCTCCCCTGACTGGCCGAGCGCATGCCAGTGCAGACCGTCAGTGTAACCGATGTTCGACGAATCGCGGCCAGGGAAATGATTCCACGGTTGGGCGCCCCATGGACAGGGCGCAGGCGCTCGGCGTTCGGCAAGACAGTTTCACCGCAGAGCGCGCAGAGCACGCCGAGAAGACCAGATATGGCAGCGCGCCCGCGAGATTTCCGTAACGAGTCTCTGCGCGCTCTGCGTGCTCGGCGGTGGATCTTGCTTTCTTGCGGACCATCCGAGGTCCTGCACCACTGGCGCCTTTCCTCGACGCGAGGCGCTCGGGACCCACGGGACCGTTATGCCGCACTCTGAGGGATCCCCTACGCGGCGGCACGCGCGGGGGCCTCTGCCAGACCGGCGAGGAACTTCTCGGCCTCAAGCGCGGCCATGCAGCCGGTGCCCGCCGCGGTCACCGCCTGGCGGAAGATCTTGTCCTGTACGTCGCCGGCGGCAAATACGCCCGGGATCGATGTGCGCGTGCTGCCGGGCGCGGTCCGGATGTAGCCCTCGGCGTCCATCTCGAGCTGGCCGCGGAACAGCGCGGTGTTCGGGGTGTGGCCGATGGCGACGAACACGCCCTCGACCGGCAGCCGTATCCCGGTGCCGGTACGGACATCGCGCAGGCGCACGCCGGTGACCGTCTCCGGCGTCCCCTCGCCCAGGATCTCCTCGATCACGCTGTTCCACACCACGCTGATCTTCGGGTTGGCGAACAATCTTGCCTGCAGGATCTTCTCCGCGCGTAAGGCGTCGCGCCGATGGATCAGGATGACGCGCTCGGCGTGGTGCGTCAGGTACAGCGCCTCCTCCACCGCGGTGTTGCCGCCGCCGATGACGGCGACCGGCTTGCCGCGGAAGAAGAAGCCGTCGCAGGTCGCGCAGGCCGAAACGCCGGCACCGCGCAGCCGTGTCTCGGAGGCCAGACCAAGCCAACGCGCGTCGGCCCCGGTGGCGATGATCGCCGCGTCGGCCAGGAAGACATCGCCCGAATCGGCGGTGAAACGGAAGGGACGCACCGACAGATCGGCCGCGGTGACAAGGTCCTCGATGATGGTGGTACCGACATGCTCGGCCTGCTTCGCCATCTGCTCCATCAGCCAAGGACCCTGGATGATGCCGGCGAAGCCAGGATAGTTCTCCACGTCGGTGGTGATCATGAGCTGACCGCCCGGCTGCAGCCCGGCCACCATGATCGGTCGCAGGCTGGCCCGCGCGGCATAGATCGCCGCCGTATACCCGGCAGGGCCCGCGCCAATGATCAGGACGCGGGCTTGATGGGTCACTGGCTGGGTCGGGGGCATCGACTCGATCCGGTTCTGTGCGTGGGCGACCATATCGGTGGAATTTGGCGCAGCACAAGCAAGCGGTCGGATATGGGCTTGCCGCGGCGTCGGTGTGGAATATTATTGCGCGCCCCGATCGCCTCACACGCCGCCAACCGACAGGCCGACGCGCCGCGCATGAAGACCTCGATGCCGCACGAGACGCCGATCCTCGACGCGATCGACCGCCGCATCCTGGCCGAGCTGCAGGCGGATGGGCGGATGACCAATGTCGAGCTGGCGCGCCGCGCCGGCATCTCCGCGCCACCCTGCCTGCGGCGGGTGCGGCGGCTGGAGGAGGCCGGGGTGATCCGTGGCTATCACGCCGACACCGAGCCACAGAAACTCGGCTGGGAAATCATGTTCTTCGCCATCGTCGGACTGGACAGCCAGAAGGAGGTGGTGCTGTCGGCGTTCGAGCACCTGGTCGCCAGCTGGCCCGAGGTGCGGGAGTGCCACATGATCCGCGGCGGCGGCGATTTCCTGCTGAAGCTGGTGGCACGCGACACCGCACATGAAAATCAGTTGACCCAACGCCTGACAGGCTCGCCATCCGTCAGCCGAGTGCAGACCCTGCAAACAATCCGCACCAGCCGAACCCTGGCCGGCGTGCCCTTGTAGCGCAGCTTTGCTTGGCGGCCTGATCACCACCCGCCGCCGCCCCGCCAACGCCGTCCCATGAGGCGAGAGAAGGCCAGGGGCAACGCCCCCTGGCGGGTTCGAGAGCCTGCCACCGGGCTTGACGCGGCTTTGGGGGCAGCTATGACCGCGCCCGGCCACGGACACCAGACCAGGCAGGACGGCATGGCGACCGACACGACAGATCCGCCGCCCGCGCAGCGGATCGATGGCGTCGCCGACCTGACCGTCGTGGTCCCCTGTTACAACGAGCGGCCGAACGTGGCGCCGCTGGTGGCCGCGCTGGACGCGGCACTCGCCGGCATCGCGTGGGAGGTGGTGTTCGTCGACGACAACAGCCCGGACGGCACGGCGGCGGAGGCGCGCCGGCTCGGCCGGCTGGACCCTCGGGTGCGCTGCATCCGGCGGATCGGGCGGCGCGGGCTGTCCTCGGCGGTGATCGAGGGCGCGCTGGTGTCCTCGGCGCTGTTCATCGCGGTGATGGACGGCGACCTGCAGCATGACGAGACGCGGCTGCCGGTGATGCTCGAGGCGCTGCGCAGCGGCCAGTACGACCTTGCGGTGGCCAGCCGGCATGTGGTGGGCGGCGACGCGGCGGGGCTTGCCTCGCGCTGGCGGCATGCGTTGTCCGATGCGGGGGCGACGCTGGCGCAACGGTTCCTGCCGGTGACCTTGAGCGACCCGATGAGCGGTTTCTTCATGCTGCCGCGCGTGCTGTTCGAGCAGCTTGCCCCGTCGCTGACCGCGCAGGGGTTCAAGATCCTGCTGGACCTTGTGCTGAGCGTCGAGCTGCCACTGCGGGTGATCGAGGTACCGGCGGAATTCCGCAAGCGCCTGGCGGGGGAGAGCAAGCTGGACGTGCTGGTCCTGACGCAGTTCGCCGGGCTGCTGGTTGACAAGACGCTGGGCGGACTGGTGCCTCTGCGTTTCCTGTCGTTCGCAGCGGTCGGTCTGCTGGGGGTGGGCGTGCACCTGATGGTGCTGATCGGCGGGCGGGAGATGCTGGGCCTCGGTTTTGCGACGGCGCAGATCGACGCGACAGTGGTGGCCATGGTCTTCAACTTCCTGCTCAACAACCAGATCACCTATCGCGACCAGCAGTTGCGCGGGCCGCGGCTGTGGCGCGGGCTGCTGCTGTTCATGGTGGTCTGCGGCATCGGCGCGGTGGCCAATGTCGGCATCGCGCGGGTACTGTATCAGGCCAACACCTATTGGACCGTGGCGGGCGCGATCGGGGCGGTGATCGGGGTGGTGTGGAACTACGCGGTCTCGGCGACGCTGGTGTGGCGCGCCCGCTGAAGTTGCCTCCGACGTGGGCGCCTCTGACGTGGGCGCCTCAGACTCTGGCCGCGGCTGGGCTGGCCGCGCTGACCGTGGTGCGCCTGGTGGTGGCGGCGGCGCTGCCCGTGTCGCCGGATGAGACCTATTACTTTGTGTGGTCACGCGCGCTGGCGGCGGGCTACCTGGACCATCCGCCCATGGTGGCGCTGTGGATCCGCGCGGGTACGGCACTCGCGGGCGATGGATTCGCCGACGCCGGATTCGCCGACAATGGGGCGCTGGGTATCCGGCTGCTGGCGCCGCTGGCGGCGGCGTTGGGGTCGTGGCTGCTGTGGGACGCGGGGGAGCGTCTGCTGCCCGGCCGCGGCGCCGGCCTGATCGCCGCGGCGCTGCTGAACGCGACGCTGCTGCTGGGCGCCGGCGCGGTGACGATGACCCCGGACACGCCGCTGCTGTTCTTCTGGGTCTGCGCGCTGTGGGCGCTGGCGCGGCTGCACACCTGCGGAGCCAATGGTGTGGGTGGGGCAGAGAACGGAGGCGGGGCCGAAGGCGCGCGTGCGGCTGAGTGTGGAGGCAGGGCCGAGGGCAGCCGAGGGGCGTGGTGGCTGGTGGTGGGACTGTTCGCCGGGATGGCGTTCGACAGCAAATACACCGCCGCCTTTCTGGTGCTGGGCATCGGCGTGTGGCTGCTGGTTGCCGAGCGGTGGTGGCTGGCGCGGCCTTGGCCCTGGCTGGGCCTGGCAGTCGGGCTTCTCGTGGTGGCGCCGGTGCTTTGGTGGAACGCGGCGCATGGCTGGGCGAGCTTCGCCAAGCAGGGCGGCCGGATCGACGAATGGCAGCCGGCGCGGGCGGCGCGCTTTCTGGGCGAGCTGGTCGCAGGGCAGCTCGGCCTGGCGACGCCACTGGTCCTGGTGCTCTGCGTTGCCGGCCTGGCGCAGGCGTGCCGCCGGATCTGGCCGCAGCGTGAGTCCGTCTGGATACTGCTCGTGGCGCTGAGCCTGCCGGCGGTGGTGGTGTTCGTGGAGCACGCGTTCGCCGACCGGGTGCAGGGCAACTGGCCGGCGATCGTCTACCCGTCGGCGGTGATCGCGGCGGCTGGTCTCGAGGCGCGGCGATGGCGGCGATTGTACTACCCGGCGGCGGCGCTGGGGCTGGGGATGACGCTGGTGGTGTATTTGCAGGCCATCCTGGCACCGCTGCCGATGCCGATCCGCCTCGATCCGTCGGCGTTGCAGCTTGCCGGCTGGCCGACGCTGGCGGCGCGGATCGAGGCAGCGCGGCAGCGGGCCGGCGCCAGCTTCGTTGCCGCGGACCAGTATGGGGTGGCGAGCGAGCTGGCCTATTGGCTGCCGGGCGATGTCGCAGTGGTGGGAATCGAGCCGCGCTGGCGGATATTCGACCTGCCGGCGGCGCGGCTGGACGGGCAGGTGGGCATTCTGGTGCGCAGCACGCGGCGGGAGGCGCTGAGCGCCGCCGGGCCGTGGGCGGCGCGCGAGCCGCTCGGTGTGGTCGCGCGGGAGCGCGACGGGGAGACGGTGGAGAGCTATGTTCTGTTTCGAGTTGTCGGCGGCGCCGCGCTGGATGCGACGGCGCTGCCACGCCGCTAGCCGATTTGATGTGGGGATGCCGTGTCGCGAAACGAACGCTCCGCGGATTGACGCCGCTCCAAGACTCCGTGCGCTCGCTAATTCTTGGGTACGGATCATTGTATCTTTCCCGGTATGATGCGGCGCAACGGCGTTACGATTTTGCCGATGGAACCCCAGCAGGATCGGCTACCGATGCCTCTGCTGGCACGATCATGTAGTTTTCGTTGGATGGGTAGCGGCGGTATGTGCGCACCGTGACATAGCGGAAGGCCTCGAGCCAGCGCTGAAACACATCCGTGTTGCCGTTCTCGACCTCGACGAATATCGGCGGACGCCACTTGGCGATGGTCCCGGCCAACCCGGCCAGGGCCCGCATCTCCATGCCTTCCACGTCCAGCTTGATGAAATCCACCCGGCGCTGCATCAGCACGTCGTCGCCGCGGACCAGTGGTAGTCCCTCGGACCCTTCGATGACGCGCATCGCGGTGCCGCCCAGATTGTTGAACGGCACCATCGCCATCGCCCTGGCCGGCGCGTCGGACAGCCCCACGCCCAGATATGACAGATCCACCAACGGCAGCAGGCCATTCAGTGTCATGTTGATCTTCAGGATCGGAATGGCCACCGGATTTGGTTTGATCACGATAACCTGCGCCGGTTCGAGATAATTGCAGACGTAGATCGTGTGGTTGCCGACATTTGTGCCGATATCGACAAATACACCCCCGCGCGGGAAGAATTGCGCGATGATCGCCAGGTCTTCGATTTCATAAAACCGGCCTCGGGCGTGATGACTCTGAATCAGGTCACTCTTGTTCGTGACGAAGAAACGCACCTTCTTGCCGGCGATGATCCCGGAATAGACGGTGCCGTCGATCGTTGTCATTCGCGCACCCTTCGAACTGGCAGAAGATGATCAGCCGACGCCGGCAGGAACGGCATGGCCGTAGCGGTATCGCTGGCGGTGATCGCCGTCAGCTCGTCTTTCCACTGGTAACTCCGGCCACTGGTAACTCCGGCCACTGGTGAGTCCGGCCGCCGTTGCACCTGGACAGATTGCGGGGCCCGGCAACCGCGGCGGTGGACGGTGCAACCGTTCGTCACCGGCGGCGGCCCAGGCGCGCTCACCGCGCGGCCGCGCCGTGCCGGTTGATCGAGACCGGGTACATCCTGTCCCAGTCCGGCAGCACGCCCTGCGGTCTCGACGCCCCCGCGCGCCAGTGCCACAGTCGGAGCCAGAAGGTTGGCCGAACCGGCAATTTGGATCGCTTGACGATATGACACCAGTGACGATGTCGGCAGCCGGGCAGAAGCAGTTCGATGTCGCGGTGGTGATCCCGACGGTGCTGCGCCCGACACTGGCGCGCGCCGTGCGATCGGTGTTCCGCCAGGATCTGCACGGGCGCATTCAACTGCTGATCGGCATCGATCAACGCGAGGCGGACGGCGACTGCCTTGACGCCCTGGCCCGCGAATGCCCGGAGCATGTTGGCCTGACGATCCTCGATCTTGGCTATTCGACCTCATATCGGCATGGCGGCGTCTATCCCAATCAGTTCGGCGGCGCGCTCCGCACCATTCTCAGCTACGCCGCCAACAGCAAGCGTGTCGCCTATCTGGACGATGACGACTGGTGGGCCCGCGATCACCTGTCGGGACTGCTGTCGGCGATCGAGGGCAAGGAATGGGCGTTCTCCTATCGCTGGCTGGTCGATCGGGAGACCGGATGGCCGATCTGCCGGGACGAGTGGGATTCGGTGGGTCCGGGGCGAGGCATCAATCAGCAGCGCTACGGCGGCTTTGTCAGCCCGAGCACTCTGCTGCTTGACAAGGAGGCCTGTCACTTCGTGCTGCCGTATTGGTCGCTGTGCGCATTTCCCGACGGCAGCGGCGAAGACCGCCTGGTGTTCAGGGCGCTGCAGAAACACGCCGCCTGGGCGGCCAGTGGGAGATACTCCTGCTATTACGCGATGCCGCACGACGGGCACCGCCAAAAGCACCATGCGAAGGAGCTCGCCGCGCGGGATATCGGCTGGATCGGCAATCGGGCGCAGATCGAGAGGATCGCCCGGCTGGCCAACGAGGCGGCAACCGCGCTCGGCAACGGTGCCACGGATGATGCCATCGCCGCATGCCGCGGTGCCCTGGCGTGGCACAAGCATCACGCGCCGTCGCTGCACTGCCTGGCGCTGGCGGAACGTCAGGCGGGACACCCGAGCGAGGCGCTGTCGCATATCGCCGAGGCAATGGCGGTCGATGATCGCGATCCGGCGATTGTCGCGACCTGGACCGAGATGAACGCGGGGACCTCGGGGGGCGATGACCGGGTGGACGGTGGTGGGGATACCGGGCGCGCTGTGCCAGGGTGCGCTGGGTAGATCGTGCCCGGTGCCGCTATCGCCCACGTGGCCGCATTGGACGGTGGCCTTTGGGTGGCTGACAACGATTTGATCGTCGTTGGAGGACCCGGTCCTGCCGGTGCCCTGCCCCGGGATCGGCCCGCGGCTGCGTCCGCACAGGCTCGTGGGAAGCGGCATCGGATCGGGGCAACGATCGGACTTTACCCTTTTGTTAACTTTTTGTTCTGTTTTTGATCCGGTTTTTGCCGCTGCGACATACAGTTCCGAAAACCATGCGTGCGTGGAAATCACCGTCCGCCGTACCGCGCCGGGCAAGTCGTACCGCGCCGGCCAAACCGTGCCGCGCCATCCCGCGGGTGACCTGCGCCGAGTGGTCCTCACGCTGCCCCGACACCAGGCAGGCCCGGAGGCAACATCTGGATCGGCTCGGTTGCGGCAACGCGCGAGAATCGCGGCGAAGGGCGGAATGCCGTCGCTTGCCCGCCCTACGTCGCCTGCGCCTCGCGCTACGCCTCCCCGCTTGCGAGATCGCGCTGCGCAATCTCTGCCAGCAGTGACCAAACGCGGGCCGGTTCGATCGGCACGTCGGGATCGTTCAGCAGCCGGTCGAGCTCGTCGAGCTTCCGCGCATACTCGGTCTCGGTCATCGGAGCGTCTCCAGTCGCTGGGCCGGAAGTGTTCGTCTGAACATGGCGGTTTTATGAACAAGTTCATTACCAAAAACTTACCGCTGGCGCGGCGCGTCCGGGTCGGTCAGGTAATTCACCAGGCGGCCAGGCGTTCCACCCTTCACGCGTGACTGACCGCGCGGACTGGGTTAACACCCGGCCGTCGCAGGCCGTCTTCACCGTCACCACCTGATCGTCATCCGCGCGGGGCACATGTCGAACACACTGCATCCCGCCCTGGCGCTGAGGCGGCGGCTGCCGAACCGTTGGGACCTGTTTGCGATGGTCTGCGTGTTCGGCGCGCTGATCGGCGTGGCGCACGTGGCGCGCGGCACGTTGGTGCCGCTCAACGGACCGAGCGCGACCGCGATCAGCCTGGATCCGGCCGGGCTGCCGGTCTACGCGGCGCGCACCACGCTGCGCATGTTCGCGGCCCTGCTCGCTTCGTTGCTGTTCACGTTCACCTATGCGACCGCGGCGGCGAAGAGTCGGCGGGCCGGCCTGATCCTGGTCCCGATCCTCGACATCCTGCAGTCGGTGCCGATTCTGGGGTTCCTGACGTTCACCGTCGTATTCTTCATGAACCTGTTCCCCGGCCGCGTGATGGGGCTCGAACTGGCGGCGATTTTTGCGATTTTCACCAGTCAGGCCTGGAACATGGCGTTCAGCCTGTACCAGTCGCTGAAGACCGTCCCCAGCGACCTCGAGGAAGCCTCGTTCAGCTTCCACCTGACGGGCTGGCAGCGGTTCTGGCGCCTCGAGGTGCCGTTCGCCATTCCGGGCCTGGTGTGGAACACCATGATGTCGATGTCGGGGGGCTGGTTCTTCGTCACCGCGGCCGAGGCGATCTCGGTCGGCGACAACACCTGGAAACTGCCGGGCATCGGATCGTATGTCGCGCTGGCACTGGAGCAGCGCGATATCGCGGCGGTGCTGTACGCGATCCTGGCGATGCTGCTGGTCATCATCGCCTACGATCAGTTGTTGTTCCGCCCGCTGGTCGCCTGGTCGGCGAAGTTCCGCGTCGAGACCACGGCGGGCGCAACGGCCACCGACCCGTGGATGCTCAAGCTGATCCGCCGCACCCGGCTGCTGCAGTTTCTGGGCGACAGCGTGGGGGCGGCGTTCCGGGCGGTGAGCGGCTTCCCGTTCTCGCTCGGCCTGCGGCGGCGGCATGGCGATGCACGGCCGCCGTCGCGCCTGGTGGATGCCATCTGGGTGACGGCCCTCGCGGTCGTGCTGGCGTTCACCGCCTGGGAGGTCGTCAGCTTCGTCGCCACCTCGCTGACCTGGCGCGACCTTGGCATCGCGTTCGTGCTGGGGCTGTGCACCCTGGCACGCGTGGCCGTGCTGATGGCGGTGGCCAGCCTGATCTGGGTGCCGATCGGTGTCTGGGTCGGGCTGCGCCCGGTCTGGGCGCGCCGGGTACAGCCGGCGGCACAGTTCCTGGCGGCATTTCCGGCCAACCTGCTGTTCCCGCCGTTCGTGATCGTCATCGTCTACTACCACCTGAACGTGGATATCTGGCTCACCCCACTGATGGTGCTGGGTACCCAGTGGTACATCCTGTTCAACGTCATCGCCGGCGCCACCGCTTTCCCGGGCGATCTGCGCGAGGTGGCGGATAATTTCCGCGTCGGCGGCTGGCTGTGGTGGCGCAAGGTGATCTTGCCTGGGATCTTCCCGTACTACGTGACGGGGGCGATCACCGCCTCGGGCGGGTCGTGGAACGCCTCCATCGTCGCCGAGGTGGCGACCTGGGGCGACACCAAGCTGACGGCGCACGGGTTGGGTGCCTATATCGCCGCGGCGACCGATGCGGGCGACATGGCGCGGGTAGTGCTGGGCGTGGCTGTCATGTCCGCCATGGTGGTGTTCTTCAACCGGCTGCTGTGGCGGCCGATGTATGCCTATGCCAATCGACGTCTGACATTGGCCTGACCCGGGGCCTGACCCGGAGCCTGACGGGGCGCCTGACGGGGGGCCTGACAAGGCGCCGAACGAAACAACTTGCCAAGGAACGCCCCAATGGATGCCGCAATGGATGCCCCTGCCGATGGCAAATCCCCGGCGCTTGGCAACGTCGAGGACGCCTGCCTGCTCAGCGTGCGGAACTGCCGTCAAAGCTACCACAAGGACGCCAGTGCCGATCTGGTGGTGCTCGACGGGGTCCACCTTGAATTGCAGGAGGGTGAGATCGTTGCCCTGCTCGGCCGCTCCGGCTCGGGCAAGTCGACCCTGCTGCGCATTGTCGCCGGCCTGCTCACGCCGACCGCGGGCGAGGTGCGCTGGCGCGGCCGCAAGATCGAGGGCCCGACCGAGGGCGTGGCCATGGTGTTCCAGAGCTTCGCGCTGTTCCCCTGGCTCACCGTGCAGGAGAATGTCGAGCTGGGGCTGGAGGCGCGCGGCGTGGCCCGCGCCGAGCGCGAGAAGCGGGCCGAGGAGGCGATCGACCTGATCGGCCTCGGCGGTTTCGAAAGCGCCTACCCGAAGGAGCTGTCGGGCGGCATGCGCCAGCGCGTCGGCCTGGCGCGCGCGCTGGTGGTGCATCCGGACCTGCTGCTGATGGACGAGCCGTTCAGCGCGCTGGACGTGCTGACCGCGGAGAACCTGCGCACCGACCTGATCGACCTGTGGGTGGAAGGCAAGCTGCCGGTCAAGGCGATGCTGATGGTCACGCACAATATCGAGGAGGCGGTGCTGATGGCGGACCGCATCCTGCTGTTCTCGACCAATCCGGGACGGGTGGAGAACGAGCTGCGGGTAAAATTCCCGCATCCGCGCGATCGCCACGACCCGGCGTTCCTGCAGGTGGTCGATGACATCTACGCGTTGATGACGCGCCGGGCGGCGCCGAGCCAGCGCGCGCAGGCGGCGCCGCAGGTCGCCAGCATCGCGACGCCGCTGCACCTGGTCGGCACCAACCTGATGGCCGGTCTGATGGAGACGCTGGCGGTGCCGCCATACAACGGGCGCGCCGACCTGCCGCGGCTGGCGGAATCGTTGCAGCTCGAGGCCGACGAACTGCTGCCGCTGGGCGAGACGCTGCAACTGCTGCAGTTCGCCGTGCTGGAGGAAGGCGACATCCAGCTCACGCCGGCCGGGCGTGCGTTCGTCAATGCCGACACCGAGGGGCGCAAGCGGCTGTTCGCCGCGGCGCTGCGCGCGCATGTGCCGCTGGTCAACATGGTCCGCCAGGTGCTGGACGAGCGGTGGAACCATCGCGCCTCGGCGGTGCGGTTCCGTGACGAGCTGGAGGACCACATGTCGCCCGACTATGCCGAGGATACGTTGCGCTCGGCGATTGCCTGGGGACGCTATGCGGAGCTGTTCAGTTACGATGAGGAGGCGGAACAGTTCAGCCTGGAGGACATCGGGTGATGTGGCAGCAGGACGGTTCGCGCTAGGCTTCTCCCCCTCCCCTTGAGGGCTTGGGCCGCGAAGCGGACCAAGGATGGGGGGAGGGGTTGGTGCCAGGGTCGCACCGCAGGTTCATACCGCCGCAACCCCTCCCCCCATCCTTGGTCCGCTTCGCGGCCCAAGCCCTCAAGGGGAGGGGGAGAAGCGCACGCTCCGCCCTCGCAATCACCCTCAAAAACCACCGGGCAGCACCCAGATCTCCGGCCGTGCCGGCAGCGTTGCACGCGAAACGACCGCGGTCGGCGTGGCACTCTCCCGCACCACATAGCCGTCCCGCACCAGCGCCAGGAACTGGTCCAGCACCTCGCGCGTGAAGTAATGCATCGGCAGCACCAGGCGCGGCTGCAGCTCGTCCAGCACCTTCGCCATGTCCGCGTGGCTCATCGTGTAGGCGCCGTCGACCGGCGCCATCACGACATCGATATGACCGAGCACCGCCACGTCCTGCTCGGTCAACAAATGATGCAGATGGCTCAGATGCGCCACGCACAGGCCGGCGCTTTCGAACAGGAAGATCGAGTTGCCGTAATACTCCGTGCCGCCCTGCCAGTCGCGGATGTTGGTCGGCAGGTTGCTGACGTGCAGGTCGCGATACACCAGGTCGATCTGCGCCGGCGTGCCGTCGTCGCGCCAGCCATGCAGCACGTATTTGATGCGCGGATCGGGATGATCGGTGTAGTGCGTCGAATGCGCGTGGTTCATCGTTGCGATGTCCGGCGGATCCTCCGGGATGTTCACGCCGTTGTAGTCGGTCACGGCGCGCACGCCCTGCGGCGTCTCGATCAGGAAGCTCGCATGGCCGAGGAAGGTGATGCGCAGCCCATCCGGCGCGGTGTCGGCCAGCATCACGCGCGGCATGTTCCAGGCGATCGGCGCGCAGCCTGCCAACGCGAGCCGCGGCACCAGCAACGCCACCATGGCGATCAGCCCAATCCGGGCGAGCAGCCCCCGCATGGCGATCAGCTCTCGCATAGCGATCTGCCCTCGCATAACGATCGGCCCTCGCCTCGTGCGCATCTCGGCCTCCTGCAACCCCATCGCTCCGCCTCTTGCCCAATCCCGTGCCGCGCCGGACACTCTCCACCGCTTGGCTGCCCCGCTCCGCCGCCCTCGCACGCCCCGGAGGACCCATCATGCAGACCCAACCTGTCAGCTTCTACAGTGAAGGTGTGAACCTGCGCGGCGATCTGTTCCTGCCCGACGGGCTCGCCGCGAACGAACGCCGCCCCGGCGTCGTGCTGTGCCACGGCTACACCGGCGTGCGCTCGCTCTACCTGCCGGACAACGCACGCAAGTTGACCGAGGCCGGCTACGTCGCGCTGACCTTCGACTACAAGGGCTGGGGCGACAGCGACGGGCCGAAGTCGCGCCTGTCGCCGTATGGCCGCGTGATCGACAGCCAGGCGGCGCTGACCTTCCTCGGCGCGCAGCCGATGGTCGATCCCGACCGGCTCGGCCTGTACGGCACCAGCTACGGCGGCGCCACCGTGGTGTGGACCGCCGCGGTCGATCCGCGCGTGCGCTGCGTCGTCTCGGTAGTCGGCATCGGTCACGGCCGCCGCTGGATGCGCAGCGTCCGCCGCCCCGACGAGTTCGCCGACCTGATGGAACGCGCCGCCGCCGACCGGGTGAAGCGCGTCATGACGGGGCAGTCGGAGTTCGTCGAGCGCACCGACATTCTGCTGCCCGATCGCCAGTCCGCCGAGCTCGCCGCCGCGGCGCGCGCAGGCAATCCGGGCGCGGTCAGCCAGATCCCGTTGGAGTTCATCGACGACACGCTGGGGTTCCACCCGGAATGGGTGGTCGACAAGATCGCGCCACGCCCAGTGATGCTGATCACCACCGACAACGACCGGCTGGTGCCGGGCGATGAATCCGGAGAACTGTTCCGTCGGGCCGGCGAGCCCAAGCGCCTCGTCGTGCTGCGCGGCTTCGGCCATTACGAGGTGTACACCGGCGACTGCTTCCGCCAGGTCATGGAGCACACGCTCGGCTGGTACCGCCAATACCTGCCGGTCAGCCCACAAGGAGGAACCAAGCCATGAAAGTCATCCGCGCCGCCGCCCGCCCGACCAGGCAGCAACCAGCCACCTACTTCACCGGCACCGTCTACGCCGACGAGGTCGTCGTCGGCACCCCGCCGTCGCGCATGCGTGCCACCGTGGTGTCCTTCACCCCGGGCGCGCGCACCGCCTGGCACACCCATCCGGTCGGTCAGACGCTGTATTGCCTGTCCGGCGCCGGGCGGGTGCAACGCGACGGCGAGGCGGTGCAGGAGCTGCATCCGGGCGATACCGTGGTGATCCCGCCCGACCTGCGCCACTGGCACGGCGCCGCGCCCGACCGGCTGTTCGCGCACCTGGCGATGTCCGAGATCTCCGACACTGGCGCCGGAACCGAGTGGCTCGAGAAGGTCTCCGACGCCGACTACCTGAAGCCGCCGGCGCGGATCGGCTAGGTCAGGCATTCTCTCCCCCCTGAGGGCTTGGGCCATGTGGCGGACCAAGGTCGGGGGAGGGGTCGGCACAGCGGGAGCGGTTGGCATGCGGGCGCGCATCCAACCCTGTTCTTCCCCGGTTCCGGATCCACCGTCCTGCCGTTGCATAGGGTTGCTGCACGATTTCGCCGAACGGCGCCGCGTGCCGCCCCCCGCCGTGCCCGGAGCTGGCCACCGGCCCCGGCCGATATCGCCATTCCCGTCCATCCTCACGTTTCATGGGATCGGCGCCTGGTTTTCTCGAATCGCCACCCCGGGCTTGGCCGCCATGGCCGCGCCCTGAGCCGCCCACCCGCCCCGCGCCAGCGCCGCCGTTGCCCTCCATCCTCACGTTTCATGAGATCGATGCCTGGTTTTCTCGAATCGCCACCCCGGGCTTGGCCGCCATGACTGTGCCCTGACCCGGCCATCCGCCCCGCGCCAGCCCCGCCATTCCCGTCCATCCTCACGTTTCATGGGATCGGCGCCTGGTTTTCTCGAATCGCCACCCCGGGCTTGGCCGCCATGGCCGCGCCCTGAGCCGGCCATCCGCCCCGCGCCAGCGCCGCCATTGCCGTCCATCCTCACGTTTCATGAGATCGATGCCTGGTTTTCTCGAATCGCGGCCCCGGGCTTCGCCGCCATGACCGTGCCCTGACCCGGCCATCCGCCCCGCGCCAGCGCCGCCGTTGCTGTCCATCCTCACGTTTCATGAGATCGGTGCCTGGTTTTCTCGAATCGCGACCCCGGCTTGGCTGCCATGGCCGTGCCCTGAGCCGCCCAACCCCCCGGTGCCAGCGCCGCCGTTGCTGTCCATCCTCACGTTTCATGGGATCGGTGCCCGGTTTTCTCGAATCGCGACCCGGGCTTGGCCGCCATAGCCGTGCCCTGACCCGACCATCCGCCTCGCGCCAGTGCCGCCGTTGCCGTCCATCCTCACGTTGTATGGGTCGTTGCCTCGTTTTTCTCGAATCGCCATCCCGCGTCTCGGGCACTGTGCGCGGGCGTCGCTCCACGCCTTCTGATGCGGCCCCGGCCGCTGGCCCACTCCGTGGTGGAAATCTTGCGGTCCGACGGTCGCCCACCGGCGGTTGGGCGACCGGCGGACGAAGCGGCAGCCCGCCCCTCCGGCTGAGCCAGCCGCGGCCCGCCCCTCCGGCATCGTCACCACCTTGTCGCAGCCCCGCCGGATCAACCCCCGGGACAAGCGCCCACCGGGTCAACCCCCGGGTCAAGCGCCCCACCGGATCTGATCCCCGGGTCAAACGCCCGGGGACGGTGGCAGGCTCTAGTGGGGCCAGGCCTACCGGGGGCAGGCTCTGGTGTCGCAGGTTCCGCGTGGGGTCGCTTCCACGAACGCTGCGCTGACTTATGCCTCACTCCTCCCCGGCCGCAGCGGCTGCCTGGGATTCCGGCGTCAGCATCGACAGCGGCGCCACCTGGCCGTCGTAGGTGTAGCCGAAGAATTCCCGCCGCTCCGGCTTGGTCATGTTCTCCCAGCCGGGATACGGCCGCGCCGCCCGCTCGTCGGGCTTGAAGCGATGGATGTAGTCCTCGGGCTTGTAGCGATAGAGCACCTTCGGGCCGTTCCTCGGCAGCGGCGGCTCGCCGGCCTTCTCGCGGCGGTCGTCCTCAACCGCGATGGCGAGCTCCGCGTCGTCGATCTCGTCGATCCATTTGACGATGACCTGCGGCTCCGCCTCGCCTGGCTTGCCGCTCTGCGGTGGTTCGGCAGGGCGAGGCGGTTCCGCCCGCCACGCCGCCCCCAGCTCCAGCGCCGCGCTGCCCCAGTCGCGCGCCGGGGCCGCCGGCAGCGCCCGCTGCGGCTTCAGCAGACGGATCGCCCCGGTCATGGTGCGCGCCAGCGAGGCGGCGTTGGCCCGCTGGCGCAGCGCCTGCACCGCGGTGGCGCCGGGCTCGAAGGCGAGGCGGTAGGCGTCGAGTGATCCGGCGTTGGCGGCGATGACCTGGATCGCCAGCATCGCCTCGATCGGGTCGCGCGGGTCGAACGCACCGAGCTTGTCCAGGCCGGCTTGCACGGTGTCTTGCCAGGCGGTCTCTGGTTCGTCGGCGCCCGGGCGCGCCAGGGTGAGCACCATGGCCCGCAAGGTCCGAGATGCAACGGCGTAGGGGGGCTTGCCAGGTGCGGCGGCGGAGTCGGGAGGCGTGTCGGACACAGGTGCGGTTTCCAGATGTGAGTTAGATTTACAAACATAGCACAGGAAGGAATATAGCCTCAAGCATTCTTTTCGAGACCGCGGTGGGTCCGTGTGGACGTCGCCTCCCGACCGCAGGGGCGGGCGTTCAGCCGCCGCTGCTGCAATGGCGCCCGGGAGCGCGGAAGATTGAACCGTGCCTATCCGGTTAAAGCAGA
>PLXO01000069.1 GCA_003151425.1 Acetobacteraceae bacterium | reverse complement strand
CAAATTTTTGACGCAGTAAGACTAGTGCACCACCGCGCGATCGGCGTCGCACAGCACGACGTAGATCGCCGGGATCACCAGCACGGTCAGCAGCGTCGATGACGCCAGCCCGAACAGCAGCGAGATCGCCAGGCCCTGGAAGATCGGGTCCGACAGGATCGTTGCGGCACCGATCATCGCCGACAGCGCGGTGAGAACGATTGGCCGGAAGCGGATCGCGCCGGCGTCCAGCAGCACCTCGCGCAGGCTGCGCCCGGTATCTTGACCCTCGGCGCCTGACCCCTGGGCGCCTTCACCGTGGGCGCCTTGCCCGGGCGCGGCCTGGCCGTGGCGGACGAAATCGACCAGCAGGATCGAGTTGCGCACGATGATGCCGGCCAGCGCAATGAAGCCGATCATCGACGTGGCGGTGAACGGCGCATGGAACAGAAAATGCCCCGGCACGATGCCGATCAGCGTCAGCGGGATCGGCGTCAGGATCACCAGCGGCAGCGTGAAGCTGCGGAACTGCGCCACCACCAGGATGTAGATGCCGAGCATCGCCACGCCGAACGCGGCGCCCATGTCGCGGAACGTGACATAGGTGATCTCCCACTCGCCGTCCCACAGCAGGGTCGGATGCGATTCATCCTCGGGCTGGCCGCGCAGGCTGATCGCGGGCTTCGCCAAATTGCCCCAGTCGTGCTGCGTGACCGCCTGGTCCACCGCCAGCATGCCGTAGATCGGCGCCTCGAACGCGCCGGCCAGCTCGGCCATCACCATGTCGGCGAAATGCCCGTCGCGGCGGAACAGCACCGGCGTGCCGAGCTCCGTCTGCGCGCGCACCACCTGGCCGAGCTCCACCACGGTCTTGCTGCCGGGCAGCGTGTTGGCCGGCACCGGCGTCGAGGCGAGGCTGGCGTCCCAGCTCAGGTCGCGCTTCGGCAGGCCGATGCGGATCTCGATCGGATCGCGCTCGTCGCCGCGGTGCGAGTAGCCGACCGGCACGCCGCCGAACAGCGCCTGGATCGTGTCGTAGACGTCGGTCTGCTCGACACCGAAATATTCCAGCTCGTCCTGGTCGATGCCAATGCGCAACCGCGGACGGGGATGGCCGTAGGAGTCGGTCACGTCCACGACGGAGGGCACCGACTTGAACAGCGCCTTCACCGCTTCGGCCACCGCGCGCCTGGTCTTCGCATCGGGGCCGTAGACCTCCGCCAGCAGCGTCGCCAGCACCGGCGGGCCGGGCGGCACCTCCACCACCTGCAGCGTGGCGCCGTCCGGCAGTTGCAGCGCCCGCAGACGCTGGCGCAGGTCGAGCGCGATGGCGTGGCTGCTGCGGTTCCGCTGGTTCTTGTCAGCCAGGTTGATCTGCAGGTCGCCGAGCTCCGGCGACTGGCGCATGTAATAGTGCCGCACCAGGCCGTTGAAGTTGAACGGCGCCGCGGTGCCGGCGTAGGCCTGCACCGACTGCACCTCGGGCAGCGCGCGGACGATGCGCGCAGCGGCGAACAGCGCCCGCTCGGTGTCCTCCAGGCTGCTGCCCTCCGCCAGATTGAGCTCCACCGCCAGTTCCGACTTGTTGTCGAACGGCAACAGCTTGACTGTAACGTTCTCGGTATAGAACAGCACGCAGGCGGCGATGGTGGCGAGGCCGACGGCGATCAGGAAGCTCCAGGCGCGCGCCCGCGTGCGCAGCAACGGCGTGGCGACGAAACGATAGAGCCGGCCGAGACGTCCTTCGTCGTGTTGCGCAGTCACCACCGCCTGGTCCGACGACAGCTTCAGCAGCAGCCAGGGCGCGACCACCATGGCAACGAAGAACGAGAACAGCATCGCCGCCGAGGCATTGGCCGGGATGGGCGCCATGTACGGCCCCATCAGCCCGGAGACGAACAGCATCGGCAGCAGCGCCGCGATCACCGTCAATGTTGCGACGACGGTCGGATTGCCGACCTCGGCCACCGCCTCGATCGCCGCCTGCATGCGCGGCCGTGCGTCGCGCATGGCCCAGTGGCGGGCGATGTTCTCCACCACCACGATCGCGTCGTCCACCAGGATGCCGATGGCGAAGATCAGCGCGAACAGGCTGACGCGGTTGATCGTGTAGCCCATCAGCCTGGCCGAAAACAACGTCAGCAGGATGGTGGTGGGGATCACCACCAGGGTCACCACTGCCTCGCGCCAGCCGATCGCCAGCGCGATCAGCACGACGATGGAGACGGTTGCGAGGCCGAGATGGAACAGCAGCTCGTTCGCCTTGTCGTTCGCCGTCTTGCCGTAGTCGCGGGTGACCTGCACGCGGAGGTCGGACGGGATCAGCCGGCCTTGCAAGCCGTGCACACGTTCGACGATGTCGCTTGCCACCACCACGGCATTCGCGCCGGCGCGCTTGGCAAGCGCCAGGCTGACGGCCGGAACGCGATCCCACCGCGGTTCGCCAGCCTGGGCCGCCGGGGTCAGGTTCCACACCCTGGCGTCCGCCGTGCTGGGGCCGATCACCACCCGCGCCACGTCGCGCACGTAGACCGGCCGGCCGTCGCGCGTGGTCAGCAGCAGCAGGCCGATATCCGGCACGCCGCGCAGTGTCTGCCCGGCCGCCAGCGTGCGCGTCATGCCGGCATCGCGCACGGTGCCGGCGACGAACGCGCGGTTGGCGTCGCGCACCTTGCCGACGAGCTGCTGCAGCGTCACGCCGAACAGCGAAAGTTCTTCCGGATCCGGCTCGACCCGGATCTCTTCCGCGCCGGTGCCGACGATGTAGGACGTGCCGACATTGTCCACCTTGACCAGCTCGGTGCGCAGCTTCATTGCAAGGTCATACAGGTCCTTGTCGGTCCAGCGCGAAGCCGCCGCCGGCGTCGGCGACAGCGTCAGCACCACCGCCGCCACGTCGTTGATGCCGTGGCCGACGATCAGCGGCTCCGGGATGCCGATTGGGATCTTGTCGAGGTTGGCGCGGATCTTGTCGTTGACCCGCAGCACCGCGTCGTCCTCATTCGTGCCGACGTCGAAACGCACGGTCACCACCGCCTGGTCGTCCTGGGTCTGGCTGTAGACGTGCTCGACGCCGCGGATCGGCTTGACGATCGCCTCCAGCGGCTTGGTCACCAGCTCCACCGCGTCGGGCGCCAGCAGCCCGTTCGCCTGCACGACGATATCGACCATCGGCACGCTGATCTGCGGTTCTTCCTCACGCGGAATGGTCAGCAGCGCGACCATGCCGGCGGCGAGCGCGGCCAGCAGGAACAGCGGCGTCAGCGGCGAGCGGATCGTTGCGCGCGTCAGCCGACCGGACAGGCCGAGGTTCATGGGTTTATGCCGGCGGGCCGGCTGGCGTTTGTGCCGGCCGGCCGGCTGGGGCTTGTCCCGGCGGGTTGGTTGGGGTCTGCGTCAGCGGACTGGCCGGGGCGCACCAGTGCGTCACCGGAATGGACGCCGGAGAGGATCTCGAGCCCGTCCGCCATGCTGGGGCTGGGGCGCGGCTCACCACGTTGCACTGGGGTATCGTTCACGCTGCCGTCGGGCGCGCGCAGTCGCACATAGTCCAGGCCGAAGCGGGTCTCGACGAAGTCGGACGGAACCACGAAGCCCTGCCGCGTGCCCGCACTGATCCAGACCAGCACGCGGTCGCCGACGAAATAGGAGCCGAGATCGGCCACCGTCGCGTCGGCCACCACGCGGCCTTCGTCGATCTGCGGATAGATCAGCGTGATGCGGCCGCCGGTGCCCTGCCGGGCGCCAAGCTGGTCCGCGGCCAGGCGGATCGGATCGCCCAACTTCAGGAACACCGCGTGCCGCTCCGGAATGCGCAGGCGCAGCAGGAACGGCTGCTCGCCGACCGTTGCGATCGTGTCGCCGTTCAGCACCACCGTTCCTTGCGTCAGCGGCACGGTCAGCACGCGCCCGGCGACGGGTGCCAGGACCTGGCCTTCCTGCAGGTTCTGCTGTGTCACGGCGCGCTCCGCGGTGCGGGCGCGCAACGCGGCGGTGGCGACCTCCACCGCGGTGCGTGCCTGGTCCTGCGTGGTCTTCGGCCCGGCGCCCTGGCGGAACAGCGTCTCGGCCCTGACCAGGTCGGTCTGCGCCTGGGCAAGCTGCGATTGCAGCCCGGCGATCTGCGCGTCCAGCGAGTTGATCTGCAGCAGCAGTTTCTCGTCGCCGACGACGGCGATCACCTGGCCCTGCGAGACCGTGTCGCCCTGGCGCACCGACAGGCTGGCGACGGTGCCGCCGATGCGGCCGCGCGCCGGCACGACGTTGGGGCTCTCCACCGTGGCAAACACCGCCTTTTCATCCGCGAGGTCGCCGAGGTGCACGGTGAAATCGGGCTCCGCGTGTGCGACGGCGGCCAAGCTGAGAAGGCAGAGCACGAGGAGGGGCGGGGCAAAGCGCATTGGCGTGTCTCCGGGCGCGTCATCGTTGGCCGCGACGTTGGGGCGGCGTCTTCGGCGCACGCCGGCCGCCGCGCGGCGTGGACTTGGGGGCGGATTTGCAGAAAATCTCGAACAGCGTCTCCAGCACGCGCCGCGCCGGCGGGCTGACGATCGAGTACCAGATGGTCTGCCCATCCCGGCGCGCCTGCACCAGGCCGTCCTTGCGCAGCAACGACAGGTGTTGCGAGACCGTCGAATCGCGCAGACCCAGGAAGGTGGCGAGCTCGCCCACCGAGCGCTCGGCCTCGGTCAACTGGCAGAGGATCAACAGCCGGTGTCGGTTGCCGAGCGATTTCAGCAGCTCGCTCGCCCGGTCGGCCGCCGCCATCATCTGGTCGGGGTTGATCTGCACGATCGCAGTTTCAGACTGTTCATAGTTTCAGACTTGCGTATCTACGATATTGCGAATATATTGTCAAGCGGCGAGCCGAGGCTGGTCCATCCGGGTAGAGTACCGGGTGGGTCGGCCGGCCGCGATTGCGGGAACGGATGAGTGGAATTGTGGTGTTGCTTTGGCTGACATCCGCAGGCTCGAGCGATGTATCTGTTCCGTAATGGCGGCGTACTGGCGCGGACCGTCGGCGCGATGACCGCCGGCGCCATCGTGCGCTGGGCGCGCGACGGCCGTTCGTTCCACAAGCAGTGACAGGAGAGCGCACCGATGACGATTGACCGAGCGGTTCTGGCCTTTGCCGGCACCATCACGTTGCTGAGTGCCGTGCTGGTCTGGCTCTATGGCCCCTGGTGGCTGTTGTTGACCGCGTTCGTCGGCCTGAATCTGATCCAGGCCAGCGTCACCGGGTTCTGCCTGGCGGCGAGGGTGTTCAAGGCGTTGGGCGCCAAGCCGGGCTGTGCCTTCACCTGATACCAACCGGCCGGAATGATGCCTCTTCCATCATTTCGGCCGGTTGGTATCGCGCGCCAGGTTGGCGAGCGGCGGCGCGCAAGCAAAGACCTATACCAACGGTCATGCCAGTGGCCCTGGAGCGCGTTCACT
The DNA here is from genome assembly GCA_003151425.1 of Acetobacteraceae bacterium. Taxonomy (GTDB): domain Bacteria; phylum Pseudomonadota; class Alphaproteobacteria; order Acetobacterales; family Acetobacteraceae; genus Palsa-883. The sequence continues at coordinate 14,045 of PLXO01000069.1, read as the reverse complement.
CAGACTGGAATCGCCGGCCGCGCCTGTCATTGCGAGGAGCGCAGCGACGACGCGATCTCGTGCCCCCGAGGCAGGGGATTGCTTCGTCGCTGTGCTCCTCGCAATGACAGGTGCGGCCAGGACAGGTGCGGCCAGGACAGGTGCGGCCAGGACAGGTGCGGCAATGACAGGTGCGGCAATGACAGGTGCGGCCATGACAGGTGCGGCCATGACAGGTGACGCCATGACAGGTGACGCCATGACAGGTGGCGTTTCCGGTCAGCTTGAAAATGCTCTGGCTGTTGACCTGTAAGCACAGGGCAACGGCCGAGGCTCAGTTCTTCGTCTTGTCGACCAGCGCGTTCTTGCCGATCCACGGCATCATGGCGCGCAGCTTCTCGCCGATCTGCTCGATCGGGTGCTCGCCCATGCGGCGGCGCATGGCGCGGAAATTCGCTTGGTTCACCTTGTTCTCCAGCATCCAGTCGCGCGCGAAACGACCGCTCTGGATGTCCTCCAGCACGCGCTTCATCTCGGCCCGGGTCGCGTCATTGACGATGCGCGGGCCGGAGACGTACTCGCCGTACTCGGCCGTGTTGCTGACCGAGTAGTTCATGTTGGCAATGCCACCCTCATAGATCAGGTCGACGATCAGCTTGACCTCGTGCACGCACTCGAAATAGGCCATTTCGGGGGCGTATCCGGCGGCCACCAGCGTCTCGTAGCCGGCCTTCATCAGCTCGACCAGGCCGCCGCACAGCACGGTCTGCTCGCCGAACAGATCGGTTTCGCACTCTTCCTTGAAGGTGGTCTCGATAATGCCGGCGCGGCCGCCGCCGATCGCGGACGCGTACGACAGCGCCACCTCGAGCGCGTTGCCGGACGGGTCCTGCGCCACCGCGACCAGGCAGGGCACGCCGGCGCCGCGCTGGTACTCGCTGCGCACCGTGTGGCCGGGGCCTTTCGGCGCGATCATGAACACGTCGATGTCGGGCCTGGGATCGAGCAGGTTGAAATGCACGTTCAGCCCGTGCGCGAAGGCCAGCGCGGCACCGGACTTCATGTTGGGGCCGAGCTTGTCGCGATACAGGTCGCCCTGGCCTTCGTCGGGCGTCAGCACCATGACGACATCGGCCCATTTGGCGCAGTCGGCCGGATCCTGCACCTTGATGCCCATCGCCTCGGCCTTCGCCACGCCGCCGGAGCCTTTGCGCAGCCCGACGGCCAGCTCCTTCGCGCCGCTGTCCTTGAGGTTGTTGGCGTGGGCGTGGCCCTGGCTGCCATAGCCGATGATGGCGACCTTCTTGCCCTTGATCAGGTTCACGTCGGCGTCGCGGTCATAGTAGACGCGCATGGTGCTGGTCCTTTCACGTAGAGGCGAATGTGGTAGGTGCTTGGGCGGCAGGGTTTAACGCGATCCGGCGGTATTGGACAGAGCCGAGCGGATAGGAACTGCATCACTCCGGATCAAGGTCCGGCTAACCGGCGCAAACCGTCGCGTAACTTGCGGAAGCTTGGGGAGCGGTTGCGATCCGGATCCATCAGCGGGCCGATCTTGCTTGCCCATTCGTGTTTGACCTGACCGGCTATCGGCCATCCTGCCTTCTGGATGGCCCGCGATCCGCCAGGATGGACGATGTCGGCCAACCGCTCCCAGGTGTCGCAAGCCGTGTCTTGCACGTAACTGTCCAGCAGGGGCCTTTTAGCGGTTGGATAGGCGGACAGCAGGGCCTCCCTGTCGCCCAGATACCACGCCTCTGTTTCCTCGATCGCGAGCCTGAACAGGGCGAGGTGTTCGGCGTTGCACGCCACGGCCACTTGCTTCAATTCCGCCAGAAGTCCCGAACAATCCCGTCGATCGGCGTCCAGGACCACGACCACCGCATCGAAGCCCGGGGTCTTCGCGTAGCCCCGAAGCAGTCTTGGCAGATGGTCCAGAAGAATGCGTTTTGATGGATCGGATCGCGGAGAGAGACCGATGGGAATTCGGCCAATTCCCTTGTAAGGATGTAAGTTCCACGTATGAGGCTCACCGAAGCCTCCGATTAATCTCGGGAGCAGAAGTTCGAGTAAGTGCATGCCCGAACTGTCCTCGGTCAGGAACGCGAAATGCATGCCTACCTCGAGTCAAGGTAGTCGCTGTACCAAAGACTACCCAGAGGCAGCCCTTCGGCGACAAGATTGTTCACGATTTCCAGTTGCGAAACATGCTGTGCCCTCGAAAATCCATCCTCGCCCTTTTCGAGTATCCAGACCTCCTCAGGTTTCAGCGCATCGACAAAATAGGGTTGATGAGTAGTAACGAAAATCTGGGATCCGCTACCAGTTCCCTCGGCGTGCTCACGAAATTCGTTGGCCAACACCTCCAGTAGTTTGTGATATAGCCCGTTCTCCGGCTCCTCGATACAGATGAATGGCGGCGGTTCAGGGTCCTCCAGCAGCAGGAGGTACGCGAACACCTTGAGTGTTCCGTCCGACATCTGCTGTGCATAGAACGGATCCTGGAAGCTACCATCGTTGAAGCGCAGCAGGACACGTCTGTCCTCGGTGACAAGCGTATCGATCGCTGTTATCCCCGGTATCCGGCTGGCGATACGTTCCAAGATTGACGCGAACCGGTCGTTGTGTTCTCGTTCCATGAACTGCACGACATTGCCGAGGTTGTCGCCGTGCACGTTCAGATGCCTCTGAGGGCCGGCACTGGGCAGGCCGCGGGCAGCGTCGGGCTGAAAGTAGGATAGGTACCAGCCCTTCAGGAAATCCCGAAACTGGGCGATCCGGGGATGGTCCCGCAGGGTTCCCAGCGTGGCGATCCCAAGCTGACGTGTATCGGTCAGCCGCACGGGTTCCTTAAGGTTGGACTCCTCATTAGGTATATCTAACGCGTCTTCTCCGGCCCAAACCTGCCCCTCTCCGCGGTCAAGACTCAGGAACGGAAATGGTCGGCCACGACTTTGGTTGCGTCTTCGTTGCCGTAGTACTTCCGATTTAACAAAGGGGCGACCCGACCCGTCCAGATCGATCGCCAGTTCATAGGTGATCGGGCGCTGGCCGATCCCCTCACGATAGTAAATGTCGAACTGCATCGGGTCCGTCATGCCCTTTGACCGAAGACGTTCGAACCCCCCGCGTTGATGCTGGTCGCAGGCCGCTTCCACACCCATGGTCAGACAGTCGGAAATAAACCCAAAAGCATCGAGTAGCGTACTCTTGCCGGACCCGTTCTTACCGATGACCGCGATGAGTTTGGTCAACTCGGGTGTATTCTGATCGCCGTAAAGCCGGCCGATCGTCACATCGTGCAGAGAACGATAATTCCGAACCCTGAAGCCCTCGATTTGCGCCACCTTGAACCCTTTCGACCACTCAGGACAAAACGGGGATAAGCCTGCCGTTAGCCCACGGCACTGTCTCTGCGGTGGAATCAGATCATCTTGGTGCCCCGCGCCAACGCGGCGACGCCGGTGCGGGAGACCTCGGCGAGGCCGAGCGGATGCATCAGCTCGACAAACGCGTTGAGCTTGTCGGTGGCGCCGGTCAGTTCGAACACGAAGCTTTCCATCGTGGTGTCGACGACCCGGGCACGGAACGTCTCGGCGATGCGCAGCGCCTCCACCCGCGCCTCGCCCTTGCCGATCACTTTCACCAGCGCCATTTCGCGCGCCACGTGCGGCCCCTCGCGCGTCAGGTCGGCGACGCGGTGCACCGGCACCAGCCGGTCGAGCTGCGCCTTGATCTGCTCGATCACCATCTCGGTGCCCGAGGTCACGATGTTGATGCGGGAGCGGGCGCCCTCGGCGTCGACCGGGGCGACCGTGAGGCTGTCGATGTTGTAGCCGCGGCCGGAGAACAATCCGATGACGCGGGCGAGGACTCCCGCTTCGTTCTCCACCAGGACGGAGATCGTTGCGCTGCGCAGTGTGGTGTCGATGGGGGAGGGCATGATGAAAACCGGGGTTGCATGCAGGCGGTCGGGTGAACGTCATGGCCGGGCTTGTCCGGGCCATCTATTCCAGCACCGTGCCGCGACGGATGCCCGGGTCAAGCCCGGGCATGAGGTGCGGTTTGGTGCCGGTGGGGCTCGCTGGCACAGGCCTCGCTGGCACAGGCCTCGCTGGTGCAGGGCTGGCCGGCACAGGGCTCGCTGGCGCAGGGCCGGCCACGGCCGACAGGGTGAGGGCCGGGCTACACGAGGACCAACCCCTCGTCGGTCATGCCCGCGGCCCGAGCGGAATGCACCTCCTCGTGCTCGGGGCCCAGGATCATTTCGTTGTGCGCGGCGCCGGACGGGATCATCGGAAAACAGTTCTCCTTCGGATCGACCGCGATATCGGCGATCACCGCGGTGTCGCACGCCAGCATGGCGCGGATCACGTCGTCGAGCTGGTCCACCGTCTGCGCGCGCAGCCCCTTGGCATGGAACGCGTCGGCCAGCTTGACGAAATCGGGCAGCGCCGCCGAGTAGCTTTCGGAATACCGTCCGCCATGCAGCAGTTCCTGCCACTGGCGGACCATGCCCATATACTCGTTGTTCAGGATGAACACTTTTACCGGCAGCCGGTACTGCGAGATCGTGCCCAGCTCCTGGATGTTCATCAGCACCGACGCCTCGCCGGCGATGTCGATCACCAGCGCGTCGGGATGCGCGATCTGCACGCCCATCGCGGCCGGCAGCCCGTAGCCCATCGTGCCCAGCCCGCCCGAGGTCATCCAGTGGTTCGGCTGCTCGAACTTGAAGTGCTGGGCTGCCCACATCTGATGCTGGCCGACCTCGGTGGTGATGAAGATGTCCTGCTTGACGGCGCGCGTCAGCTCATACAGCCGCTGGATCGCGTATTGCGGCTTGATGATCGCGCCGGGCTTCATGTCCTGGGTGAACTTCAGGCAGTCCTTCGCCCGCCAGGCATCGATGGTCCGCCACCACGCGGTCAGCGCCTGGCTGTCCACCGGCGTCGGGTCGGCGTGCCACGCCGCCAGCAACGCCGCCAGCGCGCGCCCGGCGTCGGCGATGATCGGCACTTCCACCGGAACGTTCTTGTTGACCGAGGACGGATCGATGTCGATGTGGATCTTGCGCGAGCCCGGGCTGAACGCGTTCAACCGCCCGGTCACCCGGTCGTCGAAGCGCGCACCGATCGCCAGCAGCACGTCGCAGCCGTGCATCGCCAGGTTGGACTCGTAGGTGCCGTGCATCCCCAGCATGCCGAGGAACCGCGGGTCGCTGGCGGGGAAGGCGCCCAGGCCCATCAGCGTGTTGGTGATCGGGAAGCCTGTCGTGTGGATGAATTTTGTTAGTAGCGCCGCGGCCTCGGGGCCGGCGTTGATCACGCCGCCGCCGGCATAGACCATCGGGCGGGTGGCCGATTTCAGCAACGCGATTGCCTTGGCGATCTGTGTCGGATCGGGCTCGGTCTGCGGGTGGTAGCTGCGGTGCGTCGTTGCGGGCTCGACATACGGCGCCTTGCCGATGACGATGTCCTTGGGCAGGTCGATCACCACGGGACCGGGCCGGCCGGTGCGCGCGACGTAGAACGCCTCGTGCACCACGCGGGCAAGGTCGGCGGCGTTCTTCACCAGGTAGTTGTGTTTGGTTGCCGGCCTTGTGATCCCCGTGGTGTCGGCTTCCTGGAACGCATCGTTGCCGATCAGGTGCGTCGGCACCTGGCCGGTCAGGCAGACGATCGGGATGCTGTCCATCAGCGCGTCGACCAGCCCGGTCACCGCGTTCGTCGCCCCCGGTCCCGAGGTCACCAGCACGACGCCGACCTTGCCGGTGGAGCGCGCGTAGCCCTCGGCCGCGTGCACCGCGCCGCCCTCCTGGCGGACCAGGATGTGGCGGATGGCGTTCTGCTTGAACAGCGCGTCGTAGATCGGCAGGACGGCGCCGCCGGGGTAGCCGAAGATCACCTCCACGCCCTGGTCCTTCAGGGCGCGCAGCAGGACTTCCGCGCCCGACTGGGTTTGTGCCTCGCTGGCGGTTGCCTGGCTGGCGGGTGCCGACATGGTCGCGTTCCTTATGGCCTCGGTGGTCACGCCCCTTGGGGTCGCACCGGTTGTCGTCGCGATGACGCGCCCCGTGTGGTCGCGCCGATTGTGGTCGCGCCGATTGTGGTCGCCCCATTGTGATCGCGATGGTCGCGTCTGGCCACCCGGACGGCGCGCCCAGGGCTTCATGGAGGCGGCGACGGGCGCACGGATAGGCCCGGTTGGTGCAGTGCGTCAAGCAGGGGCGTCAATAAAATTCAACAATTCGCCCCGTTCTCTTTCCGAAAATTGCGTCAGGCCGGTGAATCGCGCATGGATCATATGCACGGCCCCTGGCTCGGCCAGCGCGTGATGGCGGAACCACGTCGCCTGCCGCTTGGCATACTGCCCGGTCACCAGCCGCGCCCGGCGCGCCGCCTCCTCGATCGAAATCTCCCCGCGCAGATGCGCCGCCAGCTCCGGCACGCCGTGTGCGCGCATCGCCGGCAGCGCCGGATCGAGGCCTTGGTCGAGCAGCGCTTGCACCTCGGACATCGCGCCCGCCGCCAGCATGGCTCCGAACCGCTGCTCGATCGCTTCGCGCAGGACCTCCCGCGGTGGATCGAGTAGCACCGCCCGGAACGCCTCGGGGGATCTGGACGCCGCAGGGGACCCAGGCGCGGCAGGGGAAGCAGAGGCGGCAGCGGACCCAGACTCGGCAGGGGAGCCGGACGCCGCAGGGGAGCCGGACGCCGAAGGGGAGCCAGACGCCGAAGGGGAGCCAGACGCCGAAGGGGAGCGAGACGCCGCAGGGGGCCGAGGCGGCACAGGGGACGAAGATGCCGGGGGAGCGGCTTGCTCCGACTGCCAGGACGCCAGCCCGCGCCCGCTGCTGCACCATACCTCCCAGGCGCGGGCGACGCGCTGGCTGTCGGTCGGGCGCAGCCGCGCGGCGGTGGCCGGATCGACCGCGGCCAGCCTGGCGTGCAGCGCCGCCGGCCCGATCGACTTCAGCAGCGCGCGTGCCGCCTGCCGTACCTCGTCCGAGACGGGCGGGATCGGCGATAATCCATCGATCAGCGATGAAAAATACAGGCCGGTGCCGCCGCAGAGCAGCGGCACCCTTCCGGCCGCACGCGCGGCGTCCATCGCGGCCAGCGCGGCGTCGCGCCACCACGCGGCGCTGCCGGGCTCGCGCGCCGGCCGCACGCCATACAGCGCGTGCGGCACGGTCGCCTCCTCCGCCGGCGTCGGGCGTGCGGTCAGGATGCGCAGCTCGCGGTAGACTTGCATGCTGTCCGCGTTGATCACCGTGCCGCCGATCCGCTCGGCCAGCGCCAGCGCCAGCGCCGACTTCCCACTGGCGGTCGGCCCGGCGACGATCAGCGCGACTTGCGTCATGGGCAGTGCGACTGGCGTCGCGGGCGGTGCGGCCTGAGTCACGGCCGCCACCACGGCGCGACGTGTGGCGCTCGGAGCCACGCGACCAGACGCGGCCGTTCATCCTGGCGCGTAAGGCTGAAGGGGACGGTGGGAAGCTGCCCGCTCAGCGCCAAGGCTTCACGATGCTGCCAGGCGGCACCCCGGCCAGCTTGTGGGTCTGCCGGTAGTCGGCGGCGAGCGCGTCCCGATCCGGCCCGGCCGGGCCGCATTCGACGTGCCGCTCCCCGTCGCGGGCGCGGCGGGTGGCGGACTGCCAGGGCTGATCGTCGGTCATCGGGCCCTCGACCGAGAAGAAGCCCCGGTCGTGGTCGATGAGGATCAGGAAGAAGGGAACGGAGGGGCGGGCGTCGGACATGACGGCACCTTACGCCATTTTCTGTCTGTGGCATTATCCTGCGTGCGATTGGCCTCGCCAGTCATGCTTTCCGCGCGATCAGGCCAGCATTTGCCGGCGCGTGGCTGACGACATTCTCGCACTGCCGGGCGGGCGGTTCGGTTGCGACCTGGCCGGCTGCCGCAAGAGGCATGGTGTCGGGCCAGCGCTGCAACGCCGCCTCGCCGAGGCCGGTGAGCCGATAGACGCCGCGCTGCGTGCGCTCGAACCAGCCATATACATTGCGCAGCAGGATCCGGCCGGCATCGGGCGCCGCAACCCGCAGGTCCCGGGGCCGGCCAGAACTCGCCCGCAGCAATGCGGCGCACGCCAGGGCCTGTTGCCGGTAGGCGGTCATCACCGGCTGGCGTGTCGAGCCGCCGGGCGACGGATCGCCCGCGCGGCGCGCATGTTCGCTGAGCAACCGCGTGCGCCGGCGCTGATCCGGTCGCGGGCGGTAGGGACCGGGCTCCGCAAGCACCTCGACCCGATCGCGCGCGGCGCTGACGGCCAGCAGACCGAAGCCGATCAGCCGGCAGAGACGGTGCACACGCGGATCGCGGTCACGGCCGCGCCGGGTTGCCGGCACGGCAAGCCACACCTCATCCGCCGCGCGCATGCGGTCCGTCGCCTGCAGCAGCAGATCGAGGCTGAAGCCGAGCTTCATCTCCACGATCGCGAGTTGCAGCTTGTTGCCGTCTTGGCCCGCCCCGTCTTGGACAGCCCCGCCTTGGACAGCCCCGCCTTGGACAGCCCCGCCTTGGACAGCCCCGCCTTGGACAGCGACGACATCGCAGCCGTTCACTTCGCCCTTCACCCGAAAGCCGGCGGCTTCCAGGAAGCGCTTCACGGCCGGATAGAGCGAGGTCTCGGACATGGCGCGCAGCCTGCTCTACCGCGCCGCGCCGCCGCAACGGTTCGCGCGCCGCATCAGCAATTCTCACTCTGGATGGGCCGGTTCGGGGCAAAGCAAGCAAGGTTCCACGCGGAGAACAACGGAGTTGGCGCGGAGAACCGCGGAGAAGGCAGAATGGCGCTACGCGCGAAGCGCCATGACTTCCCTTCTTCGCGGCCCTCCGCGGTTCTCCGCGATCTCCGCGTGGAACCTTGCTTTCTTACGGACGGTACAGATCTCGGACGGTTGCCGGCGTGCTGCCCATCGTGGGCCGGCGATCGATCAGCTCATGTCACCCGCCCAAAATGCGAACCGCTGGCGCCGCATGCCAGGGCGATCGGGGGAACCAAAGCCGAAACCCGAACAACATCCCAGACTGAGCCTGCCACCGGGCGGCTTGTCCCGGTGGTGGCGCGGTGCGGCTGGGGGGCGTAGATGGCGGGGTGGGGTCGCTCCTCGGGGAGAGGGCGGACTGCGGCTCGTCCTCGGGCGGGCGGGTCGGGTCGCAAAGCTCGGCCAACACCCCTGCACCGTCAGGGGGCGCGGCCATGACGGGGCGGTTCGTTACGCGTCGCGATCTGCCCCGCAGCGCGGGCGAGGTGAAAAGCCGATGGACCTTGCCCCGCGGCATATGGCGGGCCAGCTTGTTGCCAGCACAAAGTGTCGGGAGGCCAAGATGACGCAGCCCTATCATGCCGGCCGCCATTTCCTGCAGATCCCCGGCCCAACCAACGTGCCGGACCGCGTGCTGCGGGCGATTGACAACCCCACCATCGATCACCGCGGCCCGGCCTTCGGTGAGCTGGGGAAGGAGATTCTCGCCGACCTGCGCCAGATATTCCAGACCGCGGGGCCGGTGATCATCTACCCCGCCTCCGGCACCGGCGCGTGGGAGGCGGCGCTGACCAACACCCTATCGCCCGGCGACACGGTGCTGATGTGCCGCACCGGCTGGTTCGCCTCGCTGTGGAACGAGATGGCGACGCGGCTCGGCCTGGAGCCGACCTTCATCGAGACCGACTGGCGGCGCGGCGCCGATGTCGCGGCGATCGGCGAGGCGCTGGCGCACGATATTGCGCACCGCATCAAGGCGGTGTGCGTGGTGCACAACGAGACCTCGACCGGCTGCGCCTCGCGCATCGACGAGGTGCGGGCGGCGATGGATGCGGCGAAGCATCCGGCGCTGCTGCTGGTGGATACCATTTCGTCGCTGGCCTCGATCGACTACCGGCACGACGAATGGGGGGTGGATGTCACCATCGCCGGCTCGCAGAAGGGGCTGATGCTGCCGCCGGGGCTGAGCTTCAACGCGGTCAGCGCCAAGGCGGTGAAGGCGGCCGAGGGGGCAAAACTGCCGCGATCGTACTGGGACTGGCGGCCGATGCTGGAGGCGAACAAGACCGGCTACTTCCCCTACACCCCCGGCACCAACCTGCTGTTCGGCCTGCAAGCGGCGGTGCAGATGCTGCTGGAGGAGGGCCTGGTCAACGTGTTCGCCCGGCACGACCGGTTCGCCGAGGCGACGCGCCGCGCGGTGCGGGCCTGGGGGCTGGAGATCCAGTGCGCCGATCCGCGGCATTACTCGTCGTCGCTGACCGCGGTGCGGCTGCCGGAGGGCCACAGCGCGGATGGGCTGCGCGCGGTGATCCTGGAAAAATTCAATATGAGCCTCGGCAATGGGCTCGGGATTCTGAAGGATCGCGTGTTCCGCATTGGGCATCTGGGCGATCTCGGCGATTTGCAGGTGGTCGGCACGCTGGGCGGGGTGGAGATGGGACTGCGCGCCGCCGGCGTGCCGCACAAGCCGGGCGGCGTGCAGGCGGCGATCGATTATCTGGCGGGCAACGCCTGACACAACGGGAGTGGGAGGACGAAGATGATCGAGGTCTGGACCTGGCCGACACCGAACGGTCACAAGGTGCACATCGCGCTCGAGGAGCTGGGGCTGCCCTACAAGGTGATCCCGATCAATATCGGCCAGGGCGACCAGTTCAAGCCGGAGTTCCTGGCGATCACCCCCAATCACCGCATCCCGGCGATCGTCGATCCCGACGGCCCCGGCGGGGTGCCGCTGACGCTGTTCGAGTCCGCGGCGATCATGATCTACCTGTCGGAGAAGACCGGCGGGCGGCTGATCCCGACCGACCCGGTCGGCCGCTACCGGTGCCTGGAATGGATGATGTTCCAGATGGGTGGCGTCGGGCCGATGTTCGGGCAGTACAATCACTTCGCCAACTACGCGGTGGAGAAGCTGCCCTATGCCATCGAGCGCTACACCAACGAGGTGAAGCGGCTCCACCGGGTGCTGGACAAGCGGCTGTCCGAGGTGGAGTACCTCGCCGGGCGCGACTACAGCATGGCCGATATCATTACGTTTCCCTGGATCCGCAATCCGGACCGGCGGGGGATCGATCTGGCCGACTACCCGAATGTGCAGCGGTGGCACGATGCAATCGCCGCACGGCCTGCGGTGCAGCGTGGCGTGGCGGTGCTGGCGGAGCATCAGCGCAAGGGCCAGATGACGGACAAGGAGCGCGACGTCATGTTCGGCAAGACGCAGTTCGCGGCGCGCTGAGCGGGCGGCGGCCTGTTTGCAGGATCGGGGGGCAGACTGTTTGCAGTATCATGGATACCTCGACCGGTTTGCGATGCTCGGCCAGTGCGTTATCGCGGAAGGATGGGCGAACCATCTCGACCTGGCGCTGTGGTATGATGGCGTCCGGCTCGAGTTGAGCATTGTTGGTGTTCCTCGCCCGGACCTCGTCGCTCCGTTTGGAGCCGAGGCCAAGGACTGGGGTTTTTCGATGTGCGCTGCACTCAACTCGCGCGACATCGACCGGCGGAAGTTCCTGCTGCGGTTCAATGCGGGGATTACACGGTCCGACCCTGCCAGCGGGTTTCGGGCGCATGACGATACCAAATTTGACGACATGACCAAAGGCTTCAGGGATGAAGTGGCGGCAAACAAGGGGAGACTGCTGGAGATCGGGTCCCGAGCGCGTAGCGGTACGACTTATCGACATTGGTTTCCGCCGGATATGGATTATGTCGGACTCGACATCACCAGCGGCCCGAATGTGGACATCGTCGGTGACGCGCATCACCTGAGCCGATACGTCGGTCAAAATATCAATTTCATCTTCTCTATCGCCGTTTTCGAGCACCTTCTGATGCCGTGGAAAGTCGCCTTGGAGATGAACAAGGTGCTGGTGGACGGCGGCCTGGCGCTTATCATTTCACATCCGGCATGGCCGCTGCATGAGGAGCCCTGGGATTTCTTTCGGTTTTCGACTGACGCCTGGCGAGGTATCTTCAACCGCCATACCGGTTTCGACGTTGTCAACGCCCAATATCAGTATCCGGCAAACATCGTGCCGCAGTATGCGAATTCGGATATTGTCGGGCAGATGCACCAAGGGCGCAATTATCTGCTGAGCGGCTGTTTGGTCAGGAAAGTGGGCGATGCGAAGGTGGCTTGGGAAGCGGACCCAGGTGAAATTTACAACCTTGACTACTCGCATGCCTGACTGCCGGTTTCCAGCGTGATCAGGTCGCCGAGGACAGGCTGCCCACGGATTGCCGTTCGGGACCCGGTGCTGCTGGTCTTGGCACTGGCGGGATATGTCCGGAATGGCGGGCGCGGCCGCTCACAACATCACTCGCGGAGGTACAACATAAGTCGCGGAGGTACTGCACAGCGCAGCCGTCGGCCGCAACCAAACATAGGTGACTTGAGCGCCACAACGCCGCGTGTGCTGTCGAGCCTGCTCGCACTGCTGCGCGCGCATCGGCTTGTCGGGAATACCCCCGGGACCAACCGAAGCTGAAGTTTGGCTCGGAAGGTGCGTTTGGTACGGGCCCATTTGCGTACATTTGCGTTAAAATCTTCTTCGCTTCGCGACAGGCATGCTCCGCAGATTTGACGGCTGACCTGCGACCCTGCACGGCACCGACAAAGAAGGTTTTTTAACGCAAATGTACGCAAATGGACCTGCGGCCGAACCACCACCGAGTCATGCACTCGATCGCCGGAGTGCCGATGGCCGAGGTTGATCAGCAGGGCAAGGCAAAACCGGGCCATCCACAGACCCAAACCGATCACCTCGGTCAGGGCATCGATCTGCGTACGTGATGTTGTGGTAGAAGCCCAAGTAAACCAATATGTTATCGCCTTGTTAGCGGAAATTCGTCGCCAGCAATTCTCATTTTGGCCNNCCCGACCAAAACGAGAATTGCTGATTCGTCGCGGACTGTGGTGATTTTCAGGGTTAGTGGACAGAGGATCAGCCGGACGTGGCGATGCTCCGGCTGCGTCGCCGCCCGGTTGGCCCCCGCAACCGGGCGCGCTACCGCCGACTGACCAGCCAGCAGCCGACGGAGGACACCGCCAGGCCGAGCACGGTCAGCACCGACAGCGTCTCGTTCAGCAATGCCCAGGCGAGCAACGCTGCCGTGCCGGGCACCAGGTAGAAGGTCGCCGTCGCCCGCGCCGCCGACCCGCGCGTCAGCATCAGAAGATACAGCGCCATGCTGCCGAGCGAGACGCCGATCGCGTTCCACGCCGTCGCCGCGATCGCCGGGGCCGTCCAGTCGGCGTGCGGCGTCTCGAACAGCGTCACGGCCAGCAAACCGGCCAGCGCGGCGGCGAGGAATTGCACCGTCGCCCCTTCCAGCATCGGCACGCCGCGGCAGAACCGGGCGAAGTAGAGCGTGCCGGCGACCAGGCCCAGCACGCCCATCCCGGTCAGCAGCGCCAAGTCGAGCTGCACCGGGCTGCGCGCCGCGGCCAAGCCGACGACCAGCACCACGCCCGCCATGCCGAGCGCCAGGCCGAGGATCTGCCGGGGCCGCAGCCGCTCCCCCAGCAGCGGCCACGCCAGGGCGGCGGTCAGCAGTGGATTGAGCGTCTGGATCAGCGCGATCGGCGCGGCATTCATCCGCGTCATTGCGACATGCGCGGGGTCGAGCAGCACGGTGTTCACCAGCACGCCGGCCACCGCGCAGTGCAGCCACCGCCCGCGCAGCACGGCCCAGGAACGCCGCAGCACCAGCATCGCCAGCACCAGCAGGGCGGCGGAAAGGCACAGGCGGGCCTCGACGAACAGCAGCGGCGTCACGTGCCGCAGGCCGACCCGGGCGCCGATGAAGGACGAGCTCCACAGCAGCACGAAGCCGAAGGGCGCCAGGCGCAGCAGCAGCCGATCCGGCATGTTCTCCATCCTCCCAGGGGGCTGCGTTGGGGGCCGCGCGAGGCCGCGACGCGACGTCCTCCCCCTCCCCTTGAGGGAGGGGGTTGGGGGGAGGGGTTGGTGCCAGGGTCGCATCGCAGCCTATTGCCGCGCTACCCCTCCCCCCAACCCCCCTCCCTCTAAGGCAATGCCCAAAGACTAC
>PLXO01000316.1 GCA_003151425.1 Acetobacteraceae bacterium | reverse complement strand
CTGGGAGCGGCGGCGCGGCCGGAGGTACGGCCGGCGGGGCCGCCGCAGCCGGGGGTATCGCGGCGCCGGTAGGAACCATCGGTGCCGTAACGACTGGGGCTGCGGCGATCGGAGCCGGCGCGACCGGCGCTGGGGCGATCGGCGCTGCGGCGACTGGCGCCGCAGCCACCGGCGGCGGGGCGGTCGGGACGGGCGCGGCCGCTGGGGCGGGTGCGACTGCGCCAGCGGCGTCAAGCCGTGCCATCACCGTGCCGACCGGAAGCTNNNNAGCGACGGCATGCGGAAGTCGGTCATTGGCCGCGCACCAGCTCCCGCGAGGTGGCAACGATGGTCGGCACCTGCGGCAGCGCCGCCCGTTCCATCTGTTCGGCATAGGGGATCGGCACTTCGGCGGAACAGACACGTCGGATCGGCGCATCAAGGTCGAAGAAGCCGGCCTCGGCGATGCGCGCGGCGATCTCGGCGGACAGCGAGCCGGAGCGCCAGCCTTCATCGACGATCACCACCCGGTGGGTGCGCGCGACCGAGGCGAGCAGCGTCGGCGTGTCGAGCGGGCGCAGCACGCGCAGGTCGATCACCTCGGCCTCGATGCCCTCCGCATGCAGCGCCTCGGCTGCTTCCAGCGTCTTGAACAGGCTGCCGCCATAGGTGATCAGCGTCACGTCGCGACCCGCCCGGTGCAGCTTCGCCGTGCTGATATCGACGCTGGTCACCGCCGGATCCAGCACGTCCTCGCGATTGTACAGCATCACATGTTCGAAGATCAGCACCGGGTTCGGATCGTCGAGCGCGGGCTGCAGCATGAAGCGCGCATCCGCGTGCGTCGCCGGCGCCAGCACTTTCAGGCCCGGGATATGCGCGTACCAGCCCTCCAGGCTGTGCGAGTGCTGCGCCGCGAGCTGGCGTCCCGCGCCGGTCGCCATGCGGATCACCACCGGCACCGCGAACTGGCCGCCCGACATGTGCGAGATCGATGCCGCGTTGTTGACGATCTGGTCGGCAGCGAGAAGGCTGAAATTCACCGTCATGATCTCAACAATCGGTCGCATGCCGGCGATCGCCGCGCCGATGCCGGCGCCGACATAGCCGCCTTCGGACAACGGCGTGTCGCGGATGCGATCCTCGCCGAGTTCCGCCGACAGTCCCTTGGTGACGGCGTAGCAGCCGCCGTAGCGCGCCACGTCCTCGCCCATCAGGAAGACGCGGGGGTCGGCCAGGATGGCGGCGCGGATGCCCTGTTTGCAGGCCTCGCGGTAGGTGATGCGCTGCGGTTCCGCCACGCCGGCTGACTGGCTCATTGCGGCACCCGATCCATGATGGTGAACCGTTCCAGATCGTCTACGTCTTCCAGCGTGCCGGCTTCGGCGAATGCCACCGCGGTGTCGATCTCCGCCGCGATCTCCGCCTCGATGCGGTCGATCTCCTCGGCGTGCAGCATGCCGGTTTCCGCGAGCCAGGCCCGCATTCGCAGGATCGGATCGCGCTGGCGCCAGGTCTCGATCTCGGCGCGCTCGCGGTAGCCCTGCGCGTCGAACATCGAGTGGGCGCGGTAGCGGTAGGTGTTGCATTCCAGCAGATACGGCACGCCGGTCTCGCGCACCTGCGCCGCCGCACGGCGCGCCGCGACTTCCACCGCCACCACGTCCATGCCGTCCACCGTCAGGCCCGGCATGTGGTAGGCGACGGCCTTGTGCGCGATGTCGGCGTCGGCCTCGGCGCGTTCCACCGCCATGCCCATGGCATAGTGGTTGTTCTCGCAGACGAACAGCACCGGCAACTTCCACAGCGCGGCGAGGTTCAGGCTTTCGTGGAACGAGCCCTCGTCCACCGCGCCGTCGCCGAAAAAGCAGGCGGTCATGCTGTTGCGCCCGAGCATCTTGTCGCCCAGCGCGGTGCCGACCGCCAGCGGCAGGCCGCCGCCGACGATGGCGTTGCCGCCGTAGAAGCGGGTGGCGGCGTCGAACACGTGCATCGAGCCGCCGCGGCCGCGGCAGCAGCCTTCCAGCTTGCCGTACATCTCGGCCATCAACGCGTTCATGCTGATGCCGCGCGCCAGCGCCTGGCCATGCTCGCGGTAGGTGGCGACGATCGCATCGTCCGGCCGTAGCGCCTCGATCACGCCGACCGAGACTGCCTCCTCGCCGTCGTACAGATGCATGAAGCCGCGGATCTTCTCGGTCTGATACAGCTCGAAGCATTTCTCCTCGAACCGGCGGATGCGCAGCATCGCGGTCAGCAGATGACGCAGACGCGCACGGTCGAGATGCACCTTTGGCAGTCCGGGCTCGTTCATCGCGTGTCGCCTTCCAGGGTGGAGAGATCGCCCTCCGGCAGGCCGAGTTCGCGCGCCTTGAGCAGGCGCCGCATGATCTTGCCGCTGCGCGTGCGCGGCAGGGTCTCGGAGAAATCGATCTCCTTCGGCGCCACCGCGGCACCCAGGCGCTTGCGCGCATGGCCGAGCAGCTCTCGGCGCAGCGCTTCGGACGGCGTGAAGCCGGGCTTCAGCTCGATGAACGCCTTGACGATCTCGCCGGCCATCGGGTCCGGCTTGCCGATCACCCCCGCCTCGGCGACGGCCGGGTGCTCCATCAGCGCGCTCTCGACCTCGAAGGGGCCGATCAGATGGCCGGAGGATTTTATCACGTCATCGGCACGACCGACGAACCAGTAGTAGCCCTCGGCATCGCGCATCGCCAGGTCGCCGGTCAGGTACCACGGCCCGGCGAAGCACTTGCGATAGCGTTCCTCCTCGTGCAGGTAGCCGCGCAGCATCGACGGCCAGCCGGCCCGCAGCGCCAGTTCGCCTTCGATCATCGGCTGCTCGATCGGCGTCACGCTGCCGTCCTCGTTGCGCCGCACGACCGCGGCCGCGATGCCGGGCAGCGGCCGCCCCATCGAGCCGGGCTTCACGTCCATCGCCGCGAAATTGGCGATCATGATGCCGCCGGTTTCGGTCTGCCACCAATTGTCGTGGAACGGCATGCCGAACGCCTGCGCGCCCCAGACCACGGCCTCCGGGTTCAGCGGCTCGCCGACGCTGGCCATGAAGCGCAGCGCCGCAAGGTCGTAGCCGCGCACCGCATCGACCCCCAGCTTCATCATCATGCGGATCGCGGTCGGCGCGGTGTACCACACCGAAACGCGCTCATTCTGCAGGATGCCGTACCAGGTCGGCGCGTCGAACTCCGCCTCGGCAACCACGCTGGTCACGCCGTTGGTCAGCGGCGCGATGATGCCGTAGCTGGTGCCGGTGACCCAGCCCGGGTCGGCGGTGCACCAAAAAATGTCGTCGTCGTGCAGGTCGAGCGCGTAGTGGCCAGTGATGTGATGCGTCACCGCCGCTTCGTGCACGTGGAGCGCGCCTTTCGGCCGGCCGGTGGTGCCGCTGGTGAAATGCAGCAGCGCGTGATCCTGCGGGTCGGTCGGGGGAATGACGAAATCGGCGCTTTGCGCGTCCACCAAGCGGTGCCAGTCGAGCGTATCGGGCACATCGGTGGCCGCGGATTCGTCGGGTACCAGGATCACGTGTTGCAGCGTCGGCAACTGCGCGCGTATCCCCGCCACTTTGCGGCGGTACAGCGGCTCGGTGGTCACCAGAACGCACCCGGCACCGATGCCGAGCCGCGTCGCCAGCGGCTCCGGGCCGAACGCAGAGAACAGCGGCGAAACGACACATTTCGCCTTCAGCGCGCCGAGCACGGCGATGTACAGCTCGGGGATGCGGTTGGCGAGCACAAAGACACTTTCGCCTTCCGATACGCCGAGATGGCGCAGGGCGTTGGCGAACCGGTTGGTCTCCGCACGCAGGTCGCGATAGGTCAGGACGCGCCGCGCCCCGGTGCGGCCGAGCCAGCGCAGTGCCGCGCGGTCGGCGCGCGGTCCGTCGGCGTGCCGATCCACCGCCTCGTGCGCGATGTTCAGGCCTTGCCCGCCGGGCAGTCCGTCCAGCCGCGCGCGCGCCGCCTGCCAGGTGAAATCGCGGCACGCCGCAGCGTAATCGGCCAGATTGGGCGGCACGCGCAACGCCCCACGCGGCTTGACGATGCGAGGATAAAGTTCCGTCAGCAGCGGCCGTCCGGGCGTTTGGTCGAGCATGGTGCGTCCCTCTGCCTGGCTAATGCGAACGCTAAGCGCGGCCATCCATATCGACATTGATCGAGATCAACCGCTGCATGACGTCCACCGTGCAATTCTCAAATTATGGATACCGCATGATACCGGACCGCAACCCGAATCCGATACAGCACCAGCAGCGTAAGGTGATCCGCGCAGCGACCAGAGCGACAAGACGCTGAACCATGACATTGCAGGCAACTGGCCGGGATTCGAAGGTGCCACGTGCCGGCTGAGAAGCGTTGGATCATCCCGACACCCGATGGCGGGTACGTCTCGATCGGCCAGCACACTGATCCATCGGCCAATGAGGTCGCAGCCGCTGCCGGAAGGCTCCGGCAGGCCGGCACCCTGGCGCGGTACGCGGAAATAGTGCTGGTTTCGGGGATGTCTGGATGAAGCGATTTGCGGAACGGGAGGGTCGACAGCAGATAGGCCTACTGCGTCCCTGTCTGGACGACTACGTGACGGTCGATTTGGCGGTTCCCGCCCGGGCGACCAGACGGCCGCTGCCATGAGTTGGCGCGGGCATTGGAGGAATCAGCGCTTGGCCGGTTGGTATCACTCGCTCGCCGGCTGAACCGATCGGATGCGAGCCTGGGACGGGGGATTTTTCGCGGAACCGCGCAACCATTGGCCCAGGCGGTCAAGGTAAAGATAGATGACCGGCGTGGTGAACAGCGTCAGCGACTGCGACACCAGCAGGCCGCCGACGATGGCGATGCCGAGCGGCCGGCGCAGCTCGGATCCGGCACCCATCCCCACGGCAATCGGCAGGCTGCCCAGCAAGGCCGACATGGTCGTCATCATGATCGGTCGGAAGCGCAGCAGGCATGCCGCATGGATGGCTTCGAGCGGGCTGCGACCTTCGTTGCGTTGACCCTCCAGGGCAAAATCGACCATCATGATCGCGTTCTTCTTGACGATGCCGATCAGCAGCACGATCCCGATGATCGCCATGATATCAAGGTCGTAGCCGCACAACAGCAGGATCACCAGCGCGCCCACGCCGGCGGAGGACAACGACGACAGGATCGTCAGCGGGTGCACGTAGCTTTCGTAGAGCATCCCCAGCACGATATACACCACGATGATCGCTGCGGCGATCAGCAGCGGCATGGTCGTCATCGAGGATTGGAAGGCCTGGGCGGTGCCTTGGAATGCGCCGCGCACACCCCCCGGCAACCGCATCCCGGCCGCCGTCTGGCTGATGTCCGCGATCGCCTGACCCAGCGACGTGCCAGGCGCCAGATTGAATGACAGCGTCACTGCGGGGAACTCTCCCAGGTGGTTGACCACGAGTGGTTCGGCCTTGGGCACCATGCTGATGAAGGAGCTCAACGGTACCTGGACGCCGTTGCTGCCGGGAACGAAGATCATCGCCAGCGACGCTGCATCCTCCTGGAACGCCCGCTGCACCTCCAGAATGATCCGGTATTGATTTGAGGCGGTGTAGATGGTGCCGACTTCCCGCGCCCCGAACGCATCGTACAGCGTGTTGTCGACCATCTGCATGGAAACGCCGAGGCGGGCCGCCGTGGTCCGGTCGACGGTCAGCGACAAATGCGCGGCGGCGATCTGCTGGTCGGACGCCACGTCGCGCAGGCCCGGCAGCGCCATCATGTGTTGCAGCACCACAGGCGCCCAGTGGTCGAGCTCGTCACTGTCGGTATCGGTCAATGTGTACTGGTATTGCGTGCGCGTAAGGTGCGCACCGACGCTGATGTCCTGCCCGGCTTGCATGAAGAATTTTACCCCGGAGACCTGGTCGGTGGCGCGCCGCAGCCGCGCAATGACCTGATCCGCGCTGACGTCGCGCTGGTCGAAGGGTTGCAGTTGAATCATCATGCGTGCGGCATTCTCGCTCGCATTGCCGCCGGTGGCGCCGATGAACGTGCCAACTGACGCCACTGCCGGATCCTGCCGGATCACGTCACGCAGCCGTTCCGTCAGGTGGCGCATGCCGTCGAACGAGATATCCTGCGGACCATCGGCCTCGCCGTAGATGAACCCGGTGTCCTGCTGCGGAAAAAACCCCTTGGGCACCACGACGTAGAGAACGCCCGTCGAACACACCAGTGCGAGCGTGAACAGCAGCGTGGCGCGCTGGTGACGTAGCACCCAGCGCAAAGCGCGGTCATAGGCGTGCAGCATGGCGTCGAATCCGGCCGCCGCCCGGCCGCCCAGGCCACGCTCGCCACCGCTTTCGCGCTTCAGGAACCTGGCGCACATCACCGGCGTCAGCGTCAGCGAAATGGCGCCCGACAGCAGGATCGCCATCGTCACGGTGACGGCAAACTCGCGGAACAGCCGTCCGACGATCCCGCCCATCAGCAGCAGCGGAATGAACGCGGCGACCAGCGACAGGGTGATCGACAGGATGGTGAAGCCCATCTGTCCGGCGCCTTTGACGGCGGCGGCAAACGGTGCCTCGCCGGCCTCGATGTAGCGGACGATGTTCTCGATCATGACGATCGCGTCATCGACCAAAAAGCCGACGGCGATCGTCAGGCCCATCAGTGACAGGTTGTCGAGGCTGTATCCCAGCAGATACATGCCGGCAAACGTGCCGACGATCGACAGCGGGATGACCACGGCGGGAATCACCGTTGCCCAGACCTTGCGCAGGAACGCGAAGATGACGCCAATCACCAGGCAGACAGTCAGCAGCAGCGTGAGCTGTACGTCGGCGACCGACGCGCGGATGGTTTGCGTCCGGTCGGATATCAGATCGATTTGCACGGTCCCCGGCACCGAGACGCGCAACGCACGAATCCGCTCGGCCACAAGCCGCGCCGTGGCGATCGTGTTGGCGCCGGCTTCGCGCTGCACCAGCAGGAGGATCGCCGGTTCGCTGTTGTACCACGCGCCGACCCGGGTCTGCTCCACCGAATCGATGGCGTCGCCAAGATCCTTCAGTTGCACCGCGGCGCCGTTGCGATAGGCGATGACGACGTCACGGAAGGCCGCAGCGGTGAGCAACTGGTCATTGGTGTCGAGCGTGGTCGCCTGATGGGCGTTTTCGAGGTTGCCCTTCGGCTGGTTGATGCTGGTGGTCGCCAGAGCGTTGCGGACATCCTCCAGAGCGATGCCGTGGGCGGCAAGTGCCTGCGGGTTCATCTGCGCCCGCACCGCGTATTTCTGTGCACCGGCGACAATGACCTGCGACACGCCGGCCACGGTGGACACATTCTGGCCGATGATCACCTCGGCATAGTCGTCCACCTGCCAGATCGGCATCGTCGAGGAGTGCAGCGCGTAGATCAGAATCGGACGGTCGGCGGGATTGGTCTTCCGGTAGGTCGGCGGATTCGGCAGGTCCTTCGGCAACAGACCGCTCGCGGCATTGATGGCGGTCTGCACGTCTTGCGCGGCGCCGTCGACGCTGCGGTCGAGGATGAATTGCAGCGTGATCGAGGTCGTACCCACGCCGCTGCTGGAGGTCATCGTGTCGAGGCCGGGGATCGCCGCGAACTGCTGTTCGAGTGGCGTGGCAATCGCGGACGCCATGGTGGCGGGGCTGGCGCCGGGATACTGCACCGAGACGGTGATGGTCGGGAAATCGACGCTCGGCAGGGCCGCGATCGGCAGTTGCTCATAGGCGACGGCGCCGAAGAACAGGATGCCAAGCATCAGCAGCGAGGTGGCGATCGGCCGGGCCAGGAACGGATCGGAGAGGCTCATCGTGCGCCGCCACCGGCGGCCGCCGATTGGCCGGGATAGGCGACGCGGCTGCCCGCATCGAGGCGGTACTGGCCCTCGACGACGATGTGCTCGCCCACCGCAAGGCCCTTGGCGACGACGGCGGTATCGCCTTCCGTCGTGGCGACATCGACCGACCGCAGCTCGACCGTGTCATCGGCTCGCACGACAAACAGATGGTGGCCGTTGGCATCCTGCTGGATCGCGCGCGCCGGCACCGTCACCGCCGCCTTGTCGATGGTCAGGACAAGGTGCGTCGTGACGAATTCGCCGGGCCACAGCGCGGCGTCAGTGTTCGGAAAGGTCGCCTTCAGGTGCAGCGTGCCAGTGGTCGGGTCGACCTGATTGTCGATCAGCGTCAGGGTTCCCGCCGCGAGCTGTTCCCGGTCATCCTGGGAATAGGCGAGAACGTTTAACGGCGCACTGGCCTGGTTGTGTTGGACGGTGCGCAGGATCTGCTGCGGCACCGTGAAGCTGACAAAGATAGGCCGCACCTGGGTGATGCTGACCAGGCCGCCACCCGTCGCGGCACGCACCATGTTGCCAATGTCCACCAGCCGGGCGCCGGTTCGGCCCTCGATCGGCGAGCGGATGGAGGCGTAGTCCAGGTTGAGGCGGGCCGCGTCGATCTGCGCCTGATCGGCCTCGATCGACGCCTGGAGCTGGCCGACCAGTCCGATCTGCTGGTCGTAGATCTGCCGGGTCTGGAAGCCTTCGGGCACTAGCGCGGCATAGCGCTGCAGATCAGCCTGGGCGCTGGCGAACTGCGCGGCATCCTTGTGCAGCATGGCGGTCGCCTGCGCGAGCGTCGCGGCGAACGGGCGCGGGTCGATCTCAAACAGCAGGTCGCCCGGCTTGACGTCCTGGCTTTCAACGAAGTCGACGCCGACGATCTGCCCATCGACCCGGCTGGCGACGGTGACGGTGTTGTAGGCCTGCACCGTGCCAACCGCGCGCTGGTAGATCGGCACGTCCTGCGCCGTCGCGATGCCGATCGTCACGGGAGTCGCTGGTGTGGCGACCTCCGCGGTGGTCCGCTGGGCCGCCCGCCTGCCCCAATAGACCGTGCTGCCCCCGAGGACGCCGATGACGCCAAGCAGCACCGCGCATGGGGCGAGCCATGATCGCGTTCGGCTCCGTGCCAACGCTGCGGGTAGACCGCGCGCTGCCTTCGGTTCAGCGCCGGAATGCGACCAATCTCCCGGTAGATGGTTCATGTTGCGCTATCGACCGCGCCGCCATCGGCGCCCTCGATGTCCTCGCGGGTCATGGCTTTGATCGTCAGCTCCCCAGCTCGCTGCGGTTTCCGGTGCGCGCGTCCAGGTGAACGACATGCGTGGCGCCCGGGTTGCGGCGGCCACTGTCGAGGGAGCGAGGATACCACCGCCTGATAAGCGTCCGCTGTGTCGGCCAGCTTCATGTGCGCGGCTTCGTTCAGTGCGAAGATCCATGCCATTTACCGGCAATCGGGTTGGCAATCCTTGATATAGATCAGCGACTCGCACCTCCGTCTGGTCGGCCGGTACCATCTGTCAGCCGGCTGGTCCGTGCGCGTGCGCTACACATTCGTCGAGGGCAAAACACCCGTGTTGTCGCCGATCGTCGACGCGTTGCTCCAACGCTATTCGGCCGGCGGTTGATTGGTGTGCGATGTCACCTCGGTCAACAGCACCGGCGCGCCCCGCGCCGCGGCAATGTGCGACGCATCATGAGCAGCAAAGGCTGCGCGCGTCATGACGATTAGGCGCTCGCGCAACCCCCAATGCGCGCACCACATCTTCCGCCCGAGCGCCATCTACGCGGCAAACGGTTAGCCGCCCAGCCCGCAGGCCAGACGCCCGCGCATGCTGCCTGCGGCATTCACAGTGGCCGCTGGTGCCGCAACGCTCATGCCCGGCCTTGGCCCGGGTATCCGCGAGGTGCCATGCCGGAATGGATGCGCAGAACAAGCCCGGGTATGACGGCGGGCAAGCGGGCGACCGATGCAGGTCTGATCCGGGTAAATTGAGCGTCGTGGGCCGAGTCTGGGGAAATTGAGGGCAGGACGTGCGCGGTCACGACGTGTTCGTGCTGCATTCGTTGCATGGCGATGCGAGCGAGAGCGGCAACGACAAGCTATGCCGGCTGCTGTTCTTCTGCGGCGCGCTGAAGGACGCCGGCGCCGAGCGCGTCACCATGGTCACACCGTATCTGTGCTACGCGCGCAAGGGCCAGCGGACCAAGCCGAACGATCCGGTCATCACGCGCTACGTCGCGGCGATGTTCGAAGCAGTCCGGGTCGACCGGCTGATCGCGTTGGAAGTGCACAACATCGCGGCGTTCGAGAATGCGTTCCGCTGCCCGACCTGGCACATCGACAGCGCACCGCTCTTCGCGGCGCATTTCGCACCGATACTGCGTGGCGAGCAGGTGGTTGTCGTCTCGCCCGATGCCGGCGGGGCCAAGCGTGCCGAGCGGTGTCGCCAGGCGCTTGAGCTACTGACCCGCGACGCTGTCGGCGGTGCCATCAAGGAGAAATATCGCAGTGGCGGCGAGGTGCGCGGCGCGCTGCTGGCCGGCGA
This sequence comes from Acetobacteraceae bacterium, assembly GCA_003151425.1. Lineage (GTDB taxonomy): Bacteria > Pseudomonadota > Alphaproteobacteria > Acetobacterales > Acetobacteraceae > Palsa-883. The sequence continues at coordinate 4,554 of PLXO01000316.1, read as the reverse complement.
TGTCCGCGGCAAGGTCGCGGTGATCGTGGATGATCTGATCAGTACGGGCGGCACCCTGGTGCGGGCCGCCACATCCTGTCGTGCGGCGGGGGGCGACGAAAGTGTTCGCTGCCGCGGCGCACGGACTGTTCATTGGTGCGGCCACCGAGTTGTTCGCCACGCCGGTGATTGACGGCATCGTTGTCAGCAACACGGTGCCGCCATTCCGTGTGGTTCCCGAGGTGGCGCCACCGCGCCTGACCGTGCTCGATGCCAGCGAAGCCATCGCGCGCGCCATCGCGGCCTGTCACGACGCGAGCTGACCGGACGCGCATGCGCATGCGGAACACCCCGACACTGATCGCACCGCTCGCGGGCTGCATGACCGTTGCGGGACCGGGCGCACCGTCGACTTGTGTGATGGCGGACCAGGGCTTGACGGCGACGCGGGGCCAGTACTCTCTCGATGACGCCATCCGCCGCGTTGCAAGGAGCCAGTGGATGCCCAACGTACAGCCAGACCGGCAAGCGCAGCCCGTAGCGGCGGCGATACAACCTCTGACCGTCGATCGCCTCTATCGCGCCGCTGATATCAGCGGGCTTGAATTTGCCACCACGGCGGACCTCGCGCCACAGCCTGGATTGATCAGTCAACCTCGCGCGCACGAAGCGATCAGCTTGGGCAGCGAAATCGGCCAGCGCGGCTTCAACATATTTGCCATCGGCACGAGCGGCGCGCACATCCAGCAATTTGTCAAAACCCTGATGGAGGACGCCGCACGCGTGCGGCCGCTGCCGCCTGACTGGGTGTATGTCAACAATTTCGCCGCGCCGCACCGGCCGATGGCGATCTCGCTGCCCGGCCGGCGCGCGCCCGATTTCCAGAAGGCGATCCACGACCTGATCGAGGATCTACGGGCGTCACTGCCGGCGGTCTTCGAAAGCGAGGACTACCAGAAGCGTCGCAGCGGCATCGTGCAATCCATCCAGGCAAAGAACGAACGCGCCTTCGCCGAACTGGGCGACAAAGCGACCGCGAGGAACGTCGCGATCCTGCGCACGCCGATGGGATTCGGCATGGCGCCGATGCGTGATGGCAAGGTGGTGCCACCGGCGGAGTTCAATGCCTGGCCGGTGGAGCAGCAGCAAGCGACGCGGGACGCCATTGAAGAGCTCGAAAAGGAACTGGAGCAGACACTGCGGGCAATTCCTCGCACCGAGAAAGAGCAGCGCGAGGCTCTGCATGCGCTTGACCGCGAGACTGCGGAGGTTACCGTGGTACAGCCATTCGACCAGGCCAAGGCGCAATTCGCCGATCTGCCGGCGGTGTTGCAGCACATCGCGGCGATGCGCACCGATCTGCTGGAGAATGTGCAATTCTTCGTTTCGCCGGACGCCGCGGAACAGGGTGCCATGCAGGCGGCGATGCGGCTGGCCGGCCCGTTCGACCGCTATGAGGTCAATGTGCTGGTCACCCAGGCGGATCACGCTGCCAGCGCCCCCGTCGTCGAGGAACTGCATCCCACGCTGGCCAACCTGGTGGGACGCATCGAGTATCTGCAGGTGCAGGGTGCCCTGCTGACGAATTTCCGGCTCATCAAGGCGGGCGCACTGCACCGGGCCAACGGCGGAGTGCTCCTGCTGGACGCGCGAAGCCTGCTCAGCGAGCCGTTCAGCTGGGCGGCGCTGAAACGGGCCTTGCAGCGCCAGCAGGTCACCATCGAGGATATCGCCCGGTTCATCGGACTGACCACGACGGTCTCGCTCGAACCGGACCCGATCCCTTTGAATGCGAAGGTCGTGCTGTTCGGCGACCGGATGCTCTACTATTTGCTGTCCTCATTCGACCCCGAGGTCGCGCAACATTTCAAGATACTGGCGGACTTCGACGACGATGTCAGCCGATCGCCGGCGAGCGAGGCCATGCTCGCCCGCATGATCGGCGCCATCGCGGTACAGGAGAAGCTGCTCCCGCTCGATCGCGGCGGCGTCAGCCGGGCAATCGAGCACGCGGCGCGGCTGGCCGACGACGCGAACAAGCTGACCCTGCTGGTCGAACGGATGCGCGACCTGATTGCCGAGGCCAGCCACGTTGCCGAACAGGACAGGCGGGACGTTGCGACGCGCGCGGACGTCGATAAGGCGATCGCGCAGCAGATCCGCCGCGCCTCGCGTCTTCGGGAACGCAGCCAGGAAATGATTCTGCGCGACATCGCGCTGATCGACACCACTGACCGGAGCGTCGGGCAGGTGAACGGCCTCAGTGTGCTGTCGCTGGGCGATTACGCCTTCGGCCGGCCATCGCGCATCACCTGTCGGGTCCGGCCGGGCGCGGGGAAGATCGTCGATATCGAGCGCGAGGTGGAGCTGGGTGGTCCGCTGCATTCCAAGGGGGTCCTCATCCTCTCGGGCTATCTGGTCGGCCGCTACGCATTGGACTCACCGATGTCGCTCTACGCCAGCCTGGTATTCGAGCAGTCGTACGGCGGCGTCGAGGGCGACAGCGCCTCGTCCGCCGAGCTGTATGCGCTGCTCTCGGCGCTCGCCGACGTGCCGGTGCGCCAGGATCTGGCGGTGACGGGCTCGGTCAATCAGCACGGTGTGGTGCAGGCGATCGGCGGGGTGAACGAGAAGATCGAGGGGTTTTTCGACGTATGTGCCGCGCGCGGCTTGACGGGCGCGCAGGGTGTGCTGATCCCGCAGGCCAACGTACAGCACCTGATGCTGCGCGCGGACGTGGTGCAAGCCTGCGCCGCCGGGCGCTTCGCGATCTATCCGGCGCAGACGATCGATCAGGGCATTGGGCTGCTGACCGGTCGGCCGGCCGGCGAGCGTGGCGTCGATGGATCCTATCCGCCTGACACGGTGAACCGGGCGGTGGAGGAGCGGCTGAAGCAGTTCGTCAAGGCGCGCAAGGAGGCCGGCGGGGGAACGTCGGATGCGGACGTGACATGAGCGGGCAAACACCATCGGCCTATCGCCGGCTCATCCTGGACCTCTGCCATGGCGCGAACGATGCCGAAACGATGCGCGCAGCGGCGGAGTTCGCGCGACTACTGGGTCTCGACCTGCATTGTCTGTTCATCGAGGATGAGGCGCTGCTGACGCTGGCAGAGCTGCCGTTCGCACGCGAAATCCGCTTGCCGACGCATCAGTGGAGTCCGATCGACGCCGATACGATGGCGGCGGACCTCCGCCAGGCAGCTGCCGAGATGCGCCGATTGCTGGACGAGATCATTCGAAGCGTTGGCGTGCCAAGCGCCTTCGAGGTGCTGCGAGGCGATCCGGCGGCGTGTATCGCTGGCGTTTGTCAGGCCGGCGACATTGTTGTGGTTGCGGAACCTGGCCCGCCGATGGCGCGCACAACGCACAGCATCGCGCAGGCGCACGCTGCCGCGCACGGTTCGGCGGCGGCGGTCCTGTTGTTGCCAGCCCGCTTCAAACCGCGACGCGGGCCGGTGGTGGCGGTGGTGGCGGATCCTGCGGATGCCAGCCTGGGTGTGGCCTGCGAAATTGCGACGGCGGCAGGGGAAGGCGTGGCCCTGCTACTGCCCGAAACGCTCGCACAGAGCGGGCAGCGGGCTGGCGTGGATGGTGCCAGGCAGCGTGCACGGGCATTGGGCCTGCGGCCTGAGCGGATCACCGTCAACCCGGTTGGTGGCGCTCAGGCGGAAGATGTGTTGCACGCACTGGCCGGGCGGCGCGAGAGCCTGATCGTCATGACACGCGCGGCCCTTGCCGCTGCTGACGCTGCAGGCGCGTCGCGCATTGCCGCGGCGCGGGGCGCGCCGGTGCTGTTGATCGAGGCGGAGCCGCAGACCGATCAACCGCTGGCCGGATAGCGTCGCAGGAACGCCGTGATGACCGGATCGTTCGGCTTGGTCCGCGGGTCCTTGCGTGCGTAGCACAGATAGGGTGTGACCGCGGTGACGCGCTCGGCGCCGGCGACGTTCAGCGCGCCGCAAAAGAACAGCAGCCGACATAGCTGGGGTAGGTTGAGAATACGTGTAAAAAGTGGTCACTTGGGCATCGCTGGGCAAAAGCCCTGTTGGCAATAGCGACTTGCACTACAATCCACTAGCCTCACGAGGCTTGGCATCGGCCCTGCTGCCGACGAGTCACCGGCGTCCGGAAATGGTCCCGCCGATAGCTGCAAAGGATGCGCGTAGTTTCAATGGGATAGCGTATAGCATGCTGCCACCCAGGAAGGGTAACCTTTACGGACAGCGCCAGATTTCACCTCGGCCCGCGTTGTGACCACTTTTTACACGTATTCTCAACCTACCCCTATTTGGAAGGGTAATAGGAATCTCTATTAGGTACCGCCCGCGAGAGTCCAGGGGATAACGTAATAGGGGCAAAACCCCGGGCGGAGATGCATTTTTTGTTTGCCTCGGCTCGGCGAAGTCAGATTCAAGCTATGTGTGAGCCCACCGGTTGACCTTGATGGCCTGTCGTCTGCCCAGCTTCGTGAGTTGGTAGCCCGACTGTTGGCAAGGTTGACCGAACTGGAGCGGACAGTTGGCGAGCAGCGCGAGGAGATCGCCCGGCTGAAGGGCCTGAAGGGCCGCCCGG
>PLXO01000058.1 GCA_003151425.1 Acetobacteraceae bacterium | reverse complement strand
GATTTTCGCGCGTCGATGCCATGCAACGTGGAGCGGGCCAGCGCCGCCGGGCCGTCCGAGTCCGGACCGGACGGCACGGCTGGCGGGTGCGGTGGGGCACGGAATGCGATTTCGCGCAGCGACCCAATGCAATGGGGAGCGGGCCAGCAGCGCCGGGTTGGCCGGTCCGGACCCGGACGGCACGGCTGGCGGGTGCGGGCGGGGCACGCAGTGCGATTTTCGTGCGTCGATGCCATGCAACGTGGAGCGGGCCAGCAGCGCCGGGCCGTCCGGGTCCGGACCCGGATGGCGCGGCTGGCGGGTGCGGCGGGGCACGGAATGCGATTTTCGCGCAAAGACCCTATGAAGCGGGGGACGGGCCGGCGCGGCCGGGGTGCCGATGTAGCCGCCGGCAGGCAGCGCCGACCGACGCTCGCCCCGGGCAAGTCCGACAAATCGCGCAACGATGCCGTGCAACGTGAGGCGGCGGTGGTGCGGAGGGCGAACCCCTCACCGGGATCGCTGTGCGATCCGCCCTCCCGCGTGCGGCAGAGGTGTACGGCACGCGATGCGGCAAACGACCCCATGTCGCGCCTGCCACCGGGCTGCGACACCGGTGGTGGAACTGGGCGGTGACGTGGTGGCCTGCTTGACTCCCTCCCCCTATGCCTGGAACGCTGCCGGTCTACCGGGGTGCCCTGGCGACAGGGCTGAGATCATACCCGTCGAACCTGCTCTGGGTCATGCCAGCGAAGGGAGGCGTCATGCGATCCTGCTTCGTCTTCCCCCGCGTGGTCGAGTCCGGCGTGCCGCTGGCGCCTGGCGCGCTGACCCCGCGCGGCATCGGCGCGATCGGGGCCACCTGGTGCGCACTCCACGTGACGCGCGAACCCACCTGATGCGCACGATCGTCATCGGCGCGGGCGTGCTCGGGGCCAGTGCCGCCTATCACCTGGCCCGCGCCGGCGCGCAGGTCACCGTCATCGACGCGTGCCTCGACGGGCGCGCCACCGCCGCGGGGGCCGGGATCATCTGCCCCTGGGTCTCCGGCGCGGACGATCCGGTGTTCTACCGGCTCTACACCGAGGGCGCGCGGTACTATGCCGACCTGGTGCCCGCGCTGGCCGAGGCCGGACAGCACGACCTGGGCTTCCGTCGCACCGGCGCCATGGTGGTGTCGGCCGACCCGTCGGACCTCGGGTTCATCGAGCGCCTGGCGCGCGAACGCCAGGCGGCCGCGCCGGAGATGGGTGCGATCAGCCGTCTGACGCAGCGCGAGGCGCAGTCACTGTTTCCGCCGCTGCGGGCGGAGCTTGGCGCGGTGCATGTCGCCGGCGGCGCGCGGGTGGATGGGCGACGCCTCGCGGCGGCTCTGGTGCGTGCCGCGCAGCACCATGGCGCGGAGGTGCGGGGGGCCGACGTGCGGGAGGCGGAGGCGCGGGGGGCGGACGGGCGGGATGGCGCGGCGGCGCTGATCGCGTCCGGCGATCGGGTGGAGGGCGTGGTTCTCGGCGGGGAGCGGCTCGCGGCGGATCGGGTCATCGTCGCGGCCGGGGTCTGGGCGCCGGCCCTGCTGCGTCCGTTGGGGCTGGAGCTGCCGATCCGGCCGCAGCGCGGGCAGATCGTCCATCTGCGCGTGGCGGGACAGCAGACGCGCGACTGGCCGGTGATCCTGCCGCCCGGCAGCCATTACCTGCTGGCGTTCGATGACCAGCGCGTGGTGGCGGGTGCGACGCGGGAGCCGGGCGCCGGATTCGACTGCCGGGTGACGGCGGCCGGTTTGGCGGAGGTACTGGCAAACGCGCTGGAGGTGGCTCCGGGACTGGCCGAGGCGGAGGTGATCGAGACGCGGGTCGGCTTCCGCCCGGTGGGGCCAGAGGTCCGGCCGCTGCTGGGTGCCGCGCGTTCGGTGGCGGGGTTGATAATCGGCAACGGCTTGGCAGCGGCGGGGCTGACGATCGGCCCGCTCGCCGGACGGCTGCTGGCCGACGTGGCGCTGGGGCGCGCGCCGGCGCTGGACCTGGCACCGTTCGATCCGCTGCGGGTCACGGCCCCCGGGCAGCGCGCGATGCCGGCGCTGCCGTAATGCGGGACGACGGCAACCGTGCTTCTGCCTCGCCTGTTCCGCTCGGCCGCGGGTTTGCCAGGGTCGGGTTTGCCAGGGTCGGGTTTGCCAGGGTCTGGTTTGCCAGGGTCTGGTTTGACAGGGTGGGGCGCGGCCCCTATGAACCCCGGCCTCGGGGACCGGCCGCCGTCTGGCGGGTGGGAACCGTTATTGCCGGGAACGTGGACGGGTCCCCAGGGAAACTGGCGTGGCCCGCGCCCGCCGCGTGCGTCCATGCTTCCTTGGCCGCGCGGCCTACCGGTGCAACAACGAGCCGGAAAGGGCAACGCGCCAATGACCAAGCGCGCCGAGAGCAAGTACAAGATCAACCGCCGCCTGGGGGTGAACCTCTGGGGCCGGCCGAAATCCCCCATCAACAAGCGCGAATACGGGCCCGGCCAGCACGGCCAGCGGCGCAAGAAGCCGACCGACTTCGGCACCCAGTTGATGGCGAAGCAGAAGCTGAAGGGATATTACGGCAACATCGGCGAGAAGCAGTTCCGCAAGTATTACGAAGAAGCCGTGCGCCGGAAGGGCGACACCTCGGAGAAGCTGATCGAGCTGCTGGAGCGGCGGCTGGACGCGGTGGTGTATCGCCTAAAATTCGCCATCACGCCGTTCGCGGCGCGGCAGTTCGTCTCGCACGGCCATGTGCTGGTGAATGGCAAGCGGGTCAACATCTCCTCGTTCCAGGTGCGCGACAACGACACCATCGAGGTGAAGGAGAAGTCGAAGCAGCTCGCCGTCGTGCTGGATGCGACGCAGAGCGCCGAGCGCGACGTGCCCGAATATCTGGAGGTGGATCATCGCGCGATGAAGGGCCGCTTCACCCGTCCGCCGAAGCTGTCGGACGTGCCCTATCCCGTGCAGATGGAGCCGCATCTGGTGGTCGAATTCTACTCGCGCTGATCGCTGGCGGCCGGGGCGCGGGTCGTGACGTACGGACCTCGCCCGGCCGACCGACGGGACCGGTGTATGGTCGCAGCACGCCGCCCATCGCCCCGCCGATGACCACCAATCGGCCGGACCCGCAATTCGTCCCCAAAGACGCCGCGGAATTCCCTGCCGGCGACTATGTGTCACCGGGACTGGACTTGATCCGGCCGGATGCGTGCTTCCCGTTCATGGCGATCGTTCCTGATCGGACACAGATCACCTGGCCCTATTTCCGGGGCTGGGTGCCGCACCTCTTTCGTTGCGACAGGCGTTCGCCGGGGATCGGCTTCGTCAGCCGCGACGAGGCGCATATCCTCTACAATTCGGCGCTACTGTGTCGCGGCCAGCCGGCGTTGGAGATCGGCTGCTGGATGGGGTGGTCGGCCTGCCACATCGCGCTGGCGGGGGTCGATCTTGATGTGGTGGACCCGTTGCTTGGGCATCCGGATGTGCAACGAAGCGTCGCCGCCTCGTTGCGGGCCGCGCGGTTGAGCGGGCGCGTGCGCCTGCTGGCCGACCGCAGCCCCGAGGCGGTACTGCGGTTGCACGAGACGGAGCAGCTTCAATGGGGCTTCATTTTCGTCGACGGCAACCACGACCGCCCCGGCCCATTACACGACGCGCAGGGCGCCCACATTGTTGCGGCACCGGATGCGATGGTGCTGTTCCATGATCTGGTCTCACCGGAGGTCGCCGAGGGCCTGGACTACCTGCGCGACCGAGGGTGGCACACGCTGATCTACCAGACCGTGCAGATCATGGGCGTCGCGTGGCGGGGCGCGGCGAAGCCGCTGATGCACCAGCCGGACCCGCAGGTTGCATGGTCGTTGCCCGGCCATCTGGCGTCGTACCGGGTGGCAAACGGCGAGCCGGTCTAAGTGGGCCAGGTGCGAGGGGCTGGAACTTCCTTAATAGAACACATCCGGAATGATCCCCAGCATGATCCTGCCCACTGCCTCGAAATGCGCGCCGCGGGCCTGGATCTGTTGCGATGCCGTGTGGATGTCGCGGAACCGGCGCTCGAACGCGGTGTCGAGGAAGATCGCGCTCGTGCCGGCCTCCCGGTAGGCGAAGTCGGTCGTTTCGATCGCGGTGTGGATGGCGTGCGTGCAGGCCAGCCGCACGCGCGCGCGGGCCGGGAGGTCGATCGCCGAGATGCCGTCGGCGGTGGCCCAGATGTCGCGCAGCGTCTCCACGAGATAGGCGCGGGCGGCGCCCAGCTTCGCCTCGATCCGTGCCACGTTGGATTGCACCACCGCGTTGTCGGCGAGGCGGCCGAGGTTGCGCGGCGTCTTCTCGCAGGCGAGCGCCACGAACGCGTCCAGCATTGCCCGTGCGGTGCCGAGCATCACGCCGGTGTGGCCGACGGCATACAGGCCCTGCGTGGTGAAGGCATAGAGCCGACCCGGCTCGCGGCGCGACTCGGGCTCCTCGCGGGTGGCGCTGAATGTCTCGGGTACGAACAGGTCGGTGAGCGCGTAGGCATCCGAGGCGGTGCCACGCAGGCCGATCACGTTCCACCTGTGGATCAGATGCGCCTGCGCGACGGGGAACAGCAGCGTGCGGGTCAGCGGCGTGCCGCGGGCGTTCAGGCGCAGCGAGCCGTCCGGCTGCTGCACCTGCGCGTGTGCGCCCATCCAGGTGGCCTGGCGGCAGCCGCTGGCGAACTCCCACTCGCCGCTGATGCGGTAGCCGCCCGGCACTGCCTTGGCGCGCGCCGCGTTCGGCGGGCCCCACGCGATCAGCGCGCGCGGATCGTCGTAGATCGCGTGCGCCGAGGCGGGGTCGAGGAAGGGCGCGATGAGGGCAGAACTGTTGGCGACGAACAGGTTCCAGCCGACCGAGGCGTCGTGGTGGCTGACCTCCTCGACTGCGCGCAGATAGACCCAGGGTTCGACCTCCTCGCCGCCGAAGCTGCGCGGCAGCAGCAGACGCAGCAGGCGGGAGTCGTGCAACTGGGTCAGCAACGGCTCGCCGATGCGCTGGGTCTGCTCGATCGTTGCGGCGGCGGCCTCGATAGCCGGGCCGAGATCGCGGGCTCGGGTGATCGGGTCCGGTCTTGTTGCGATGGAGGCCGGCCTTGTGATGATGTTCATGCGGCGATCCGTGCCCACTGTCGCTGTGCCCAATGTCGCTGGGCCATGTCGTGCGGGGGATTAGCGGGGGAAGGGCCTGGGGTTGTCAAATTGGGGCGGGTGCGCCGGCAACCCGGGCGTTGGCAGAACGGAGGAAGCGGCAGTGATCAAGATGGAACCGATCCAGCTCGACGGCGGCGTGGCGATCGGTGTGATGGTGGAACTGCCGCAGACGCGCCAACTGACGATCAGCACGAGCAAGGGGTATATCGCGGCGGGGTATATGGACCTGCCGTTCCTGCAGCAGCGCCGGCCGGAGCGGCATATCATCGCGGCGCGCGTGCTGGACGTGCGGGAGATCACCGATCTGCTGGCGGCGCGGGTGCACGATTGCACGCCGGCTGCGGCGGAGCGCGGAGTGGTGGCGGGCATGATCGGCCGCGAGGCGCTGGAGCGGATGTTCTAGGCAGGGTGACAGAATTCCTATTGTGGTTGGGCCGTGTCGCCCCATATCGTCATGGCCAACGCGGACCGACAACTGGAACGTCGGTACGGGACGCTAAGCCGCCTTGGGTTTCCGTGGCCTGCCACCCAGTTGACCGTTGGCCTTGGAGGCGTTTGCCCTCGCGACGGCGCGCCGCATGATGGTGGAGCCGAACTGGTCCGCCAGTAGACTGGGGATCGAAATATCCGCGTCCAGAGTCGCGACATGGAGTCCGTAGCCTCCGCCCTCGACCTCTATCTTGTGCAGGTCGTCCGGCGTGGCGCTTTCCAGGCCGGGGAGGGCGGACAGTGGAAAGCCCACCACGGCACCGTTGTTCAGCGTGATCATCACGCGCTCGCCGCACCGGTCGTCTCTTGCATCCACGGCGAGGAGCTGGTGCTTCATCCGGTGCGCTGTCCGCCGCGTGATCGCGTCGAACTCCTGCGGCGTGGGAGTTTTGAATTCAGCCATGAATCACTCTCCGTTGGCCATCCGGCACGATCAGCCCAACGTTGTCAAATGAGTTGGGCAAAGTCCCTGGCAGTAACGATCCGCGTGCCGCGATGTGTCCGGAGAAGCAACAACCCAGCCTTGTCGCCGGTGACGAGATAGTCCGCGTTGCCAACCTCGGCCAGTGCCAGAAGGAAATTGTCGTCGGGGTCCGGCGATCGCGCGACCGGCGGAAGCGGGCCGACGAACATCGCGAAGCGCCGCAGGGCGTTGATGAGCCGTCCGGCCTCGTGCCGTCGAATGCGCGCGGGCACCAGCCACGGTCTGGCGAAACAGTCACGCAACTCCTCGATCTGTTCGTCGCAGGTGAGAAGAACATACGACCGGTTCCGCCACGCCTGAACAATGGTGTCCGGCGTGCTGCCTTGTACCATCAGGGCCGAGATCAGAATATTGGTGTCCAGGATGACCCGCACGGGTCAGGGCTTCGCGGCGGCGGCCCTGCGTTTCTTTGCCCGCTCGCGGCGCACGTCGCGCATCGTCGAGTCGATCATCTCCGTGAGGGTCTCCGGATCGGTGTCCGCATTGCGGGCCTTGATCGCGATGACGGTCTGATCGAACAGGCGCCAGCGCACCGCGTCCTCGATGAACCTGGAGAGAGCGCCCTTCTTCATGCCCTGGCTGCCCAGGTAGGACCGAAGTTCCAGATCGGTCTCCTTGGTCCAGGATATGGTCAAGCGGGTCAGGTCGGAGGCGGGCATGGCGGGCCTTCGCGCGTATAGTCGTACAGGCGGATATATGCTGATGTTGGTTCAGCGCGTCAACCGGTTTGGCGGCGCGGGCCCGCGAGCGCCGCGCCGGCCGTGCGGTCGCGCTGAACCTAGGCGACTGCTTTGCCTGTGCCTGCGCACGGGCGCTTGACGTGCCTGTGCTGTGCAAGGGGAGCGACTTTCCACAGACCGACATCGGCATCGCCTGAGGGGGCGATGGCCTGACGGGTCAGAGAGCGAGGCAGGGTGTGCGAAACGCAAGCCCTACGCAAAGGAATTAGAGAGCTGATAACAAATGGCTCTTCCATTGCATAAGATCTTGACATAATCCGGCCCCCGGAGAACCGACCGCGGGCGAGGAGAACGCAATGGAAGAGCTAGAGATGGTATTTGAGCCGCTACCAAGCGACGCCCTGAGCCGCTTCCTGACCGACAATGTGATCAACGCCAATTTGGTAAAGACAGGCATTAGCAACTGGCATCCTGTCGGCTTTTTTTTGAAGAACGCTCGTGGGGAATGGCTTGGCGGCCTGACTGGCCACATTTGGGGTGGCTGGCTGCATGTGAATTTCGTATGGGTGGCGGAAGATTTTCGCGGCCAAGGCCACGGATCGCGGCTGATGGATGCGGCTGAGACATTTGCGGCTGAACGCGGCGCGTTCGCGGCAACGCTCGAAACCCATAGCTTCCAGGCTCCAGACTTCTACGCAAAGCGCGGCTACAGTTTATTTGGACGCCTCGACGATTACCCCCCCGGGCCACACAAAGCTGTTTCTGAGCAAGCGGCTCGGCAAGGAGGCCGTGTAGATGCCCTCCCCTTCCATAGATGAAATGTCCGTCGTCGTATATATTCTATCCTATTGATATATTGCGCTTTTTTCACCCGTTACCGCCCCTGGTGCGGTCCGGATCACGCCACGGCCACCTCCCGCTCGCCGCCCCTGGTTTTCTCCACCCACGCCCTATATGACACGCACGCAGCGCCGGGCGGGATCCCTCCCCCGGCGTTCCCCCTGAGGCCTCGATGACCGACCCAGCCGCCGAAATCGCCCGCCGCCGGACGTTCGCGATCATCTCGCACCCGGACGCCGGCAAGACGACCCTGACCGAGCACATCCTGCGGGCTGGCGGCGCCATCCAGCTCGCCGGCAACGTGCGCGCCAAGGGTGAGCGGCGGCGCACCCGGTCCGACTGGATGGGCATCGAGCGCGAGCGCGGCATCTCCGTCGTTACCTCGGTGATGACGTTCGAACACGCCGGCTGCGTGTTCAACCTGCTCGACACGCCAGGCCACGAGGACTTCTCCGAAGACACCTACCGCACGCTGACCGCGGTTGATGCCGCGGTGATGGTGATCGACGCCGCGAAAGGGATCGAGGCGCGCACTCGGAAATTGTTCGAGATCTGCCGGCTACGCGACATCCCGATCATCACCTTCATCAACAAGATGGACCGCGAGAGCCGCGACCCGCTGGAGCTGCTGGACGAGATCGCCTCGACGCTCGCGCTCGACACGGCGCCGGTCGCCTGGCCGGTCGGGCGCGCGGCGGAGTTCGTCGGCACGTATGATTTGCGCGGGCGGGTGCTGCACGTGAGGCCGGAACTGGCGCAGGCCGATCCGCGGCTGCAAGCGCTCCGCGACGAGGTCGATCTGGTGCGCGCGGCGTTGCCGGAGTTCGACCCGGCCGCGTTCAACGCCGGCACCCTGACGCCGGTTTATTTCGGTGCCGCGATCAAGGGGATTGGCGTCAACGAACTGCTGGACGGGCTGGCCGAGTACGGTCCGCCGCCGCGGGCGCAGACCGCCGACACGCGGGTGGTCGAGGCGACCGAGCCCGGCCTGACCGCGCTGGTGTTCAAGATCCAGGCGAACATGGACCCCAACCATCGCGACCGCATCGCCTTCGCGCGCGTCTGCTCCGGCCGGCTGGCGCGCGGCATGCGGCTGAAGCAGGTGCGCACCGGCAAACTGATCCCGCTGCACGCACCGCAATTCTTCTTCGCCCGCGAGCGCGAGCTGGCCGAGGAGGCGTTCGCCGGCGACGTTGTCGGCATCCCGAACCACGGCACGCTGCGCATCGGCGACACGCTGACCGACGGCGAGGAGCTGAATTTCATCGGCGTGCCCTATTTCGCTCCCGAAATTTTGCGCCGGGTGCGGCTGGATGACGCGATGAAGGCGAAGAAGCTGCGCCAGGCGCTGGCCGAACTGGCCGAGGAGGGCGTGGTCCAGTTGTTCCGCCCGCAGGATGGATCAGCACCGCTGGTCGGCGTGGTCGGCACCTTGCAGCTTGACGTGCTGGCCGCGCGGCTGGCCGGGGAGTACGGCATTGCGATCGGCTTCGAGACGCCGCCGTATGCGCTGGCGCGCTGGATTGGTGCGGACGATAAGGTGGCGCTCGCGCGGTTCGTTGCGGCAAATCGCGGCTCGATGGCCGATGATGTCGATGGCGATCCGGTGTTCCTGGCGAGCTCCGCATTCATGATGCGCCGGGCGGAGGAGCACGCGCCGGAGCTGCGCTTCCGCGACATCAAGGACGTGCGCGCGGCGGCGCTGGCGGCGTGACCTCTCTGGACATCCGCGGCCGATCGTCGTTTGACGGGCGGCGCAGTGGCGGAGGCGTCGCATGACATTGGCCCATCAGGTAGCGCTGGTGACCGGGGCGGCCCAGGGCATCGGCAAAGCGGCCGCGCAGGCGTTGGCCGAAGCGGGGGCGACGGTGGTCCTCGCCGATATCGCGGGCGACAAGGCCGAGGCTGCGGCGGAGGAGATCCGCGCGACGCAGCACCGCGCGCTCGGCGTGCAGGCGGATGTCGGTGACGTGACGGACATCGACCGCATGGTGCGGCTTGTGATCGAGGCCTACGGCCAGATCGACATCCTGGTGAACAACGCCGGGGTGACGCGCCGCGCCGACATCATGGAGCTGACCGAGGCGGACTGGGATCGCATCCATCGGGTGAATGCGAAGGGCGTGTTCTTCTGCCTGCAACGCGCGGCGCGCGAGATGATCCCGCGTCGCAGCGGACGGATCATCAACATCGCCTCGATTGCCGGCAAGGGTTATGCGGGCGCTTCCAACGTCGCCTATGCCGCGAGCAAGGGTGCGGTGATTGGCATGACGAAGCTGGCGGCGCTGCAGCTGGGTAAGCATAACATCAACGTCAACGCGGTGTGCCCGGGGGTGACGCGCACGGCGCTGTCGGATGCGAACCTGGCGGTAAGCGCGCAACAGGAGGGCGTGAGCCTGGCGGAGATGGAACGGCGGCGGGCCGAAGCGATTCCACTGAAACGTGCGAACGACCCTGAGGATATCGCCGCGATGGTGGTGTTCCTCGCGTCAGAAGGCGCGCGCAACATCACCGGCCAGTCGTTCAATATCGATGGCGGATTGATTCCGGATTAGGCCGAGTCTCAGGGATGGAACCCGCCACCCCTGTCATTGCGCTCCCCTGTCATTGCGCTCCCCTGTCATTGCGCTTCCCTGTCATTGCGAGGAGCGCAGCGACGAAGCAATCCCCATGAACGTGCGCGCCAGGCGGGGGATTGCTTCGTCGCTGCGCTCCTCGCAATGACAGGGGAGCGCGCGCCGGTTCGCGTCGGCCTCCGTCAAGGCGTTGTCAAGCGGTACACCCGCGCTGCCGTCCCACTATAGAGCGCCGCCTTCTCCGCCGCCGACGCCCCGGAGGTGATGCGCTTGAACGCATTCCACAGCTCGGTGTAGCCACAGGATTGCTTGTCGGGCGGAAAGTTGCTCTCGAACATGCAGCGCTCGACGCCGAACGCCTCAATGCACGGCTCAACATACTGCCGCCACGCCGCGGTCAGCTCCACCGACGACGGCGGCACCTCGCGCTCGTGGAAGTCGAAGCCGAACGAGGTCATGCCGATGCCGCCGAGCTTCACGTTGACGTTCGGGTACTTCGCCAGCTCGGCGATATCCTTGCGCCAACCTGCAAGAATCTCCTGCCGCCGGCCGCGATACGGCCCGACGCCCAGCACGCCGCCGACATGATTGAGAATGATCGTGGTATCGGGAAATGCCCGCGCCAGGTCGATCGCGTCGGGCAATTGCGGATGATACTGCCAGGACTCGAAACTCAGCCTGAGCTTCGCCAACTCGGAAAACCCCGCGCGGAACGTCGCGTCGCGCACCAGATGCGGGGGCACCGCGCGCGAAACGAATTTCGCCACCGCCTCGCTGCCATCCCAGGACACGCCATAGCGGATGCCGCGGAACCGCCCGCCGCCGACCGCCATCTGCGCCTCCAGCACCTCGCGCACGCGCGCGCCTTTGGTCAGGTCGGCATGACCGATGATCGCCTCGGCCACGCGGCACGACCCGTAATTGCCCGACGCGCTCATCGCCGCGATGCCGTTGACGAACTCGACCTCACCCACCGGGGCCATCTCGGCCGGTCCGTGTTTGCGATACATCGCCTGGCATTCGAGGAACACGGTGGCGACGATGTTATGTCCCCCGCCGATATCCTCCAGCAGTTCCGGCAGGAAGTATTGGCCGCGATGCGGCGTGTCCCAGAAATGATGGTGCGGATCGATGATCGGCAGCGCGGGTTCCAGCGCGGCCTCGCGCGGCCGTTTTGCCAGCCAGGCTGTCAGATCGGCATCGTTGCGAAAGATCAGGCCGCGATATTCACCCGTGGCATCGGCGGACATTTCCATCCCCTTCGTTATGGCACTTTCACCAGCTTCTGCAGGCTGCGCAGCCTGTCCGGCCGCGGTTGCCCCGGGAACAGCGACGGCCAGGACGCCACCGAGACCTCACCCACATAGATGTCGCCGTGCGAATCCACGGCGATGCCATGCGGTGACATGAACTGCCCCGGTTCCTGGCCGTGCGCGTTCGTCTCGGACCCGAGACGGGCGAGCAGCTTGCCGGTGTTCGACAGGATGGAAATGCGCGGGCCAAGATTGGGAAAGCCACGATTGGAACCGAGGTACGGCCCGACCTCGCCGATGAAGCACAGTGGGCACTTGCCGCCGGTCATGCACAGCGCGCTTGGCCGATGCACCACGTTGCTCCAGGCGGTCTCGAACCGGCCGTTGCCGTCGAACACCTGCACGCGGTGGTTCTCACGGTCGGCCACGTACACCCAACCATCGGCATCGCAATGGATGTTGTGCGGCAGGTTGAACTCGCCCTCGCCGATGCCACATTTGCCCCAGGAGAACAGATAGGTCCCGTCCGGCGCGTATTTGTGCACGCGCGCGTTGCCGTACCCGTCGGTGACATAGATCTCACCCTTCGGCGACAGTGCGGTATGCGTGCAGCGGCAGAACGGCTGCCCGCTCATGAACGGCGCCGGCGTGCCCGGCACGCCCAGCGTCATCAGTACCTTGCCGTCCAGCGTGCAGCGCCGCACGCAGTGCGCGCCGTCATCGGTCAGCCAGATCGTGTCATCCGGCGCCATGTGCACGCCATGGGCGCGTGGGAACATCCCCTCGCCCCAGGCGCGTAGGAAATTGCCGTCGCGATCGAACACGATCATCGGATGCTCGCCGCGATTGAACACATAGACATTGTCGCTTCTGTCCACGCCGACCGCGCCGACTTCGTGGAACGACCAGCCGTCCGGCAGCGTGCCCCAGCCCTCCTCGACGCGGTAGCGGTGCTCGCCATTGCCCAGAATGACCGACATGCGCACTCCTGCTGATCCCATGACCGCGCGTGGGTGCGAGGGTCAGGGCTCGCCGTGAAAACCGCCAGGACGGCGCGGCCCGCCCGGGACATCCGGGTAAAGGTTGAACGCCTGGGCTTGGGCCGCGAAGAGCGGACCAAAAAGGGCAGAGCCCTCTGGTGGGGTTCGAGGCGAAGCCCTGACCTACACCACCCGCCCGCTGTCGGCCTCCATCAGGTGCATGTTGTTCATGTCCGCGGTCAGCGCCACGAGTTCGTTTGGCACGGCGTGGGTGGCGGGATCGACGCGGGCACAGACCGGGGTGCCCTCCAGGAAGAAGTGCACCAGGGTCTCCATGCCCATCGGCTCCACCACGTCGACCGGGGCGTCCATGCGCGTCCAACCGGGGCGGCCGGTTTCGTGGAACTCAAACAGATGCTCCGGCCGCAGCCCCAGCACCATCTCGCGGCCCTTGAACTTGCCGTAGCGATCCGCTCGGGCGGGCGGAATGGGCAGCGTGATGCCGTCGGTGACCCGCACCGCCAGACCCCCGCCGACTCCATCGGTGACGCGGCAGTTCAAAAAATTCATCGCCGGCGAGCCGATGAAGCCGGCAACGAAACGTGTCGTCGGGTTGTGGTACAGCTCCTGCGGCGCGCCGACCTGCTCGATAACGCCGTGGTTCATCACCACGACGCGGTCCGCCAGCGTCATCGCCTCCACCTGGTCGTGGGTGACGTAGACGGTGGTCGTGCGCACCGTCTGGTGCACCTTCTTGATCTCGGTGCGCATCTGCACGCGCAGCTTGGCGTCCAGGTTCGACAGCGGCTCGTCGAACAGGAACACCTTGGGGTTGCGCACGATGGCGCGGCCCATGGCGACGCGCTGGCGCTGCCCACCGGACAGTGCGCGCGGCTTGCGATCCAGCAGCATCTGGATGTCCAGGATGCGCGCCGCCTCATCGACCCGGCGCTTGATCTCGTCCTTGGGGAATTTTCGAAGTTTCAGCCCGAACGCCATGTTGTCGAACACGCTCATGTGCGGATAGAGCGCGTAGTTCTGGAACACCATCGCGATGTCGCGGTCGCGCGGCGGCACGTCGTTCACGACATCGCCGCCGATCCAGATCTCGCCGTCGGAAATCTCCTCGAGACCGGCGATCATGCGCAGCGTGGTCGACTTGCCGCAGCCCGAGGGGCCGACGAGCACCACGAATTCCTGATCGGCGATCTCGAGATCGATCCCTTTCACCGCCTGCACGCCGCCGTCGTAGATCTTGACGACTTTGCGAATCGAAACCTCGGACATCGGTTCGGTGTTCCCTCGTTGGTAAACGGTTGGCGTCTTACGGCAGACGGCGTTTTAGCCCTTGGTGGCACCGGCGGTCAGGCCGGCCACGTAGTAGTCCATCAGGAAGGCGTAGATCAGGATCGGCGGCAGCGAGGCCAGCACGTTGGCGGCCATGATCTTGCCCCACTCGAACACGTCGCCGCGGATCAGGTCACTGACGATGCCGACGGTCAGCACCATCTGGCTCGATGTGTAGAGATAGGCGAGCGGATAGAGGAAGCTGCCCCAGCTCACGGTAAAGGCGAAGATCGTCGCGGCGATCAGCCCCGGCATCGCTACCGGAATGAAGATCTTGAACAGCATTTGCAGATAGCCCGCGCCGTCGATCAGCGCCGCCTCGTCCAGCTCCTTCGGGATGGAGCTGAAATAGCCGATCATGATCCAGGTGCAAAACGGTACCGCCAGCGTGGGATACAGCAGCACCAGGCACCAGTAGCTGTTGATCAACCCGACCCAGCCCATGATCTGGAACAGCGGCAGGAACAGCAGCGACGGCGGGACAAGGTAGGTGAGGAACACGCCGGTCGACAGCGTTTGGCTGCCCTTGAACCCCATCCGCGCCAGGCCGAACGCGGCGAACACGGCGATCGCCATGCTGATCACCACCGTCAGCACGGTGACGATCACCGAGTTCAGATAGTATTGCTGGAAGTTCGGATAGGTGATCAGGTACCAGAAGTTCTCCAATGTCGGGTGGTGTGGGTACCACGGGCTGCCCTGCTCCGCGCCGATTTCGTGCGAGCCCTTGAAGCTGGTCATCAGCGTGTAGAACGGCGGCACCAGGAACATCACCACGAACACCGCCAGCGCGATGTAGCTGCCCCAGAGCGCCCACTGCCGTTGGCGGTGCAGGCTATGGCGGTGGCTGAGACGTGCCGCCGCCCGCGCGTCCATTGTGGTGACGCTCATGCCGCGATCTCCTTGGTGCGCCTTGTCACGCCACGCAGCACGAAGAACGCCGCGAATGCGAGGATCGGGAACATGAACAGGCTGACGCTGGCGCCCAGCGGGATGTCGCCCGACTGGATGCCGACCTGGAAGGCGTAGGTGGCGAATATGTGCGTCATGTCCTGCGGCCCGCCGCCGGTCAGGATGCGCACGATGTCGAAGTCGGCAAAGGTCACGATCAGGCTGAACAGCACGGTGATGGCGATGATGTTGCGTATCATCGGCAGAGTAACGAAGAACAGCTTCTGCATCGTGCTGGCGCCGTCGATCGCCGCCGCCTCATAAAGCTGCTCGGGCACCGACTTCAACGCGGCGAGATACATGATCATGAAGAATGGCGTGCCGAACCACACATTCACCGTGATGGTGCAGAACCGCGCGATCCAGCCGACGCCAAGCCAGGGCACGGAGGCAAGGCCAAGCTGATTCAGCACCCAGTTGAACGCCGAGTAGGAGGGATCGAACATCCACCACCAGCCGAGCGTGGAAAGTGCCAGCGGAATCACCCAGGGCACCAGCAGCAGGCCGCGCCAGATCCGTTGGTTCTTGCCTGGAACGTTGTGCATCAGGTGCGCGATGATGAAGCCCAGCAGCGCCTTGAAAACCACCGCGGTGACGGCGAACAGGCAGCTTTGGAAAATGACCAGCTGGAAGGTGTTGCGCTTCAACAGGAACGCGAAGTTTCCCAGGCCGACGAAGGCGGTCATCTTCTTATTCAGCATGCTGAGGTAGATCGCGTAGAACGCGGGGTAGATCACCAGCGTCGCCACCATCAGGATCAGCGGCAGGCACATCACAAATCCGATCGTCGATCGGCGTTGCGACAACCGCCTCAGGCTGCCGCTGCGCCGTGTGGCCGACGCTCCGCCGACGATCACGCCGGCGGGTATGCTGGTGCCGTCAGCCATGACATCCTCCGTCGGGCGATCGCGGCGCCCCGTCATTCGGTTGCAGTCGTCGTGTGCCGGGAAGCGCGCTGCGGACGCCGGTGTGGCGACCGGTGTCGCGAAGTGACGGCTGCGGATCTGCCAGGCCCGAGCGATCGGGATGGCGGTCCGGGCGGTCATCATCGTGGCAGGACGGCGCGCGCCGAGCTGCTTTCATGTCCATTCCTCCCGTCGAGTCGGGCGACCCGATCGACGCGTTGAGCCCCTTTGCTCGCCGGCGATGCGTGCCGCTCGGCGATTTGTCCACCCTCGTCGCCTGCGACGGCCGGGCGGAAGGATCAGTTTCCAACAGAACCGGACCGGAGCGCAACGCCCCACGTTGAGGGCCCGCGTTGAGGTCCATATCGAGACACGCATCGAGGCCCACATTCAGGGACCGACTCCCCGGCACCGCGGACATCGCCGCATGTGGGACCGGCGGGCAAATATACCGCCGGTCCCACTGCGCCGCGGATCAGCGGGTGAAGCCTTCCAGCTCATCCTGCGCCCAGGCGATCACCTGCGGGATCGTCTGGCCTTCCTTGATCCGCGCCATCATCTGATTGTGGATCGCGCGGTTGTAGATCTGCACGGCGATGTCGGGCGACGCCTCGGCTGCGGTCAGGCTGGGCTGCGCGTTGTGCCAGGGGCGGAGCGGATAGTTGTAGACGGTACCAAGCGGCGGCTTCACCTCCGCCCATACCTTGAAGTCGAGCATGCCGGCATAGGGAGGCAGGTCGTAGCCCTCGGTCGCCACGCAGCGCGGTTCCACCTGCTCGGGCTGCATCAGATACTCGATGAGCTCCTTCGCCGCCGTCTTGTTCTGACTGAACTTGTAGACGCCCCAGAAGTAGCTGAGCGTCGGCAGGAAGCGCCCCTTCGGACCCGATGGCGCCGGGAAGGTCCAGCAATCCTCGGCGACCTGTGGTGCATCGCGCTTCGCCACCGCCCAGGCCGAGGGCGGGTTGAAGATCAGCGCGCTCTTGCCGGAGATCAGCGCCCGGTTGTTGGAGGCGTCGTCGTAGCTGACTGCATCGGCCGGGTAGATCTTGACCAGTTGCTGGGCGAATTCCAGCACCTGGCGCACCGCGTCCGACTTGAGCTGGCTCTTGCCGTCGGCGTCGATCAGGGTCGCCCCGTATGCCTTGAACAGCGCGCCGTGCGTGTCGGTGGCATCGGTGTTGCCGCCGGCGCCCATGCCGAGCCCAAAGGTCATTTCATCCTTTGCCGCCAACGCGCCGTACTTGGCGAACGCCTCCCAGGTCCAGCCGTCCTGCAACGCGTTGTGCCCGGGCGTCGCCGGATACATCGCCTGCAGGTCGAGCCCGTTCTTCTTGAACCAGCTTATCCGCGCGCAGGGCGGCTTGGTCTGCGTGCCCGAACTGCTCGGCACCGCGACCCAGTGTCCCTTCGCCTTGGCCAGGTACTCGCACGTCGCGCTGACCGCGCCGTTCTTGGCGACCAGCCGCGCCATCACGTCATCGACCGGCTCCAGCGAGTCGGCGACGTTGTAGACGTCCCAGTTGAAGAAGGCCAAGGCATCGTGCCCGGTTTTGGCCTGCGCCTCGGCCACGCCGGTGATCTGCAGCTTGGTGTTGTTGCTGGTGATGAAGTCGACCTGCGCCTCGACCTTGTTCTTCTCGGCCCAGGCATCGACCTGCTTCTTCATCACGTCGTTGCCACCGGGCACCCAATGGTCCCAGAAGCCGATCGCCACCTTGCCGGCGGCGCCGGCGGTGCGGATGTGCACCAGCGGCAGCGTGGAGGCGGCCGCGCCAAGCTTCAGCGCCTGGCGGCGGGACAGCTTCCCGGTTGGGTTCCCTGGCGTGGTCCGGTTTTGTCTGCTCATCGTCTTGAGTCTCCTTCCTTCGGCCGCTCCCGGCGGCTGCGTGAACATTTAGTTTCGGGATAGGTATAAATTATGTCCGGATCGGACATGGCTTGAACCCTCCCGAATGCGGCCCTGCGTGATCGCCGCTCCATCGTTCCGGAGCAGCTCACACAGGAAGTTGCCGTCCCGGCGGAATGGATCCGCGCGGCGATTTTCTGGATTGGCCCGCCACCAGCGTTGGTGGCCGAGCGGACGTAAGGGAGCCGGCCCGTAGGGTAGACTTCCGCGCCAATAAGATCGCACGTACAGGCAATCGTGACAAATCGCAACGCGCCGGACTTGCCGGGTCGGCAGATGACGACGAATTCACCTGCGCCCGGGAATTCGGCCGCCCCGGGAATCTGGCTGGCCCGGGAATTCACCTGACCAGCGCGCCATGCACCGGCGTGGGATGGCGGGCCCGCGCCGGCAGACGCAGCCTAACGGACGAAACCCTCCAGCTCGTCCTGCGCCCAGTCCTGCACCTGCTTGATCGACTGGCCGCTCTGCAGCTTGGCCAGCATCGTCGGCATGGTGCCACGGTTGTAGATCTGCACTGCAATGTCTGGCGGCGCCGGCGAGCAGGCCATGTGCGAGACCTGGTTGTGCGACTTGCGGATCGGGTAGTTGTAGACGGTGCCCTTCGGCGGCTCGACCTGCTCCCACACCTTGAAGTCGGTCATGCTGGCGAACGGCGGCACGTCGTAGCCGATCACCACGTTGCAGCGCGCCTCCACCTGCTCGCGCTGGCACAGGAATCCGATCAGCTCCTTGGCGGCGGACTTGGCCCGGCTGAAATTCCAGACGCCCCAGGCGAAGGCGCCCAGCGGCAGGAAGCGTCCGTTCGGTCCCTTCGGCGCCGGGAAGGTCCAGCAATCCGCGGCGACCTGCGGCGCGTCGCGCTTGGCCACCGCCCAGGCCGAGGGCGGGTTCCAGATCAGCGCGCTCTGCCCGGAGATCAGCGCCCGGTTGTTGGACGCGTCGTCATAGCTGACCGCGTTGGCCGGCAGGTATTTCACCAGTTGCGCGGCGTATTCCAGCACCTGGCGCACCGCGTCGGACTTCACCGTGATGTCGCCCTTGGCGTTGACGATGTCGGCGCCGTAGGCGTGGAACAGCGCGCCGGCGGTGTCCACCGAGTCCGGAGTGGTGCCGAGGCCGATCCCGAAAGTCATCTTGGCCTTGTGGCACGCCTCGGCCGCCTTCAGCATCGCGTCATAAGTCCAGCCCTCGGCCTCCGGCGTCGCCTTGTCCTCGACCGGATACATCTTGACGACGTCGGTGCCGGCGGTGTCCCGCAGCACCGAGATGCGCCCGCACGGGCCCTTGTTCTGCGTGCCCGAACTGGCGGGGACCGCCATCCAGTGCGCGCCCTTGGTGAACAAGTACTGGCTGGCCTCGTTCGCCGGGCCGAAGGTGGCGATGAGGCGCTGCATCACGTCGTCCAGCGGCTCGAGCTGATCGACGTGGTTCTGCGTCTCCCAGCCCGGCATCTGCTGGATGTCGTGGCCGGTTCTGGCCTGCGCCTCGGCGGCGATGGTGAGCCGGTTCTTCTCGCCGACCGAGGTGATGAAGTCGGTCTCCACCTCGACCTGGTTCTTCGCGCCCCAGGCGGCGCACTGCGCGCGCATCACGACGTTGCCGGCCGCAACCCAGTGATCCCAGAAGGCGACCGAGACCTTGCCCGCGGCGTGACCGGTGCGGATATGCACCAAGGGCAGAGTCGCGCCGGCGGCCGCCAATTTGAGGGCGGTACGCCGAGAGACGCGCTTTACGTGTGTCATGGACGTTTCCCCTACGGCGGATGCTGCGTGGTGGCCGCTTCGCTGCGAAAACGCTAGAGCGGAACCCGGGCGGGTTCAATATCAGACCAACTTCCGTTGACGCTCGGGCTGTTCTCACTGGTGGTGCAGACAATTCTCCCCCTCCCCTTGAGGGAGGGGGATGGGGGGAGGGGTTGGTGCCAGAGTCGCACCGAAACCTCCCGCGTCGACCCCTCCCCCCAACCCCCTCCCTCAAGGGGAGGGGGAGAATGGTACGTCGCGCCCTCCGTCGGCAGATATCAGTCCAGCGCGTGGGCCGCCCGCAGCACGCGGTCGATGAACGCCTGCGTGCTTCCGAGATAGCGTGCGGGGTCGGTGAGACGTTCGATCGCGGCGCGATCCAGCCGTGTGGCGACCGCCTTGTCGCGTGCCAACGCGTCCGCCAGCCGAATGGTTTCCGCCAGCGCGATATCACAGGCGTGTTTCACGACGTGGTGCGCCTCGTTGCGGCCGAGCTGCGGGGCGAGGCCCATCATGACGGCTTCCGCAACGATCAGGCCGCCGGACGCATCCAGGTTGCGGCGCATGCGGGCGGCATCGACCACCAGCCCCTCGGCGATCGAAGTTGCGTGCTGCAAGGCACCGTGCGTCAGGACAAAACCCTGCGGCAGCGCCAGCATCTCGGCCTGCCACGGGCCGGTGGCGCGCTCGTGGTCTGCCGCCATCGCGCCCTGCATCACCGGGACCAGCGCCTGCACGGTGCGCGCCGCCGCGAGCACGTATTCCGAGGCGATCGGGTTGCGCTTCTGCGGCATGGTCGACGAGGCGCCGCGGCCGGCGACATAGGGCTCGGCCATCTCGCCCACCTCGGTCTGCGCCAGCAGGATCGTGTCGGTGGCGAGCTTGGCGAGGCTGCCGCAGATCAGGCCGAGCAGGCCCATCGTTTCGGCGAACGCGTCGCGGCAGACGTGCCAGGGGGCGAGCGGCGCGGCGAGGTTCAGTTCGGCGGCAAGCGCCTCCATGACGGCGATTCCCTGGTCGCCGAGCGACGCGAGCGTGCCGGCCGCGCCGCCGAAGCTGACGCGCTCGAGCCGCGGGCGGAGCTGGTCAAGTCGTTCCACATGCGCGATCAGTGGCTGCGCCCAGGTGGCGCATTTCAGGCCGAAGGTGATCGGCAGCGCCTGCTGGAGGTGGGTGCGCCCGGCCATCACGGTGGCGCGATGGCGGTCGGCCTGCGTCGCCAGCGCGGCGACGATTGCCAGCAGTGAGCCGCGGATCAGCGCCAGCCCGTCGCGGGCCTGCAACACCGTGGCGGTGTCCATGATGTCTTGCGTGGTGGCGCCCCAATGCGTCCAGCTGCCGGCCGCGCCGGCGGCGCGCGACAGGCCGGCGACCAGGCCGACCACCGGGTAGCCGACGTTGCGCGCGCTGGCGGCGAGCTCGGCCGGGTCGAGATTTTCGAAGCGTGCGGCTTGGGTGATCGCGGTGGCGGCGTCGGCGGGGATGATGCCGAGGCGGGCCTGGGCACGGGCCAGCGCTGCCTCCACGTCCAGCATGCGCTGGAAATACGCCGACTCGTCGAACACGGCGCGCATGGCGTCGCTGCCGTAGAGGACGCCCAGGATCGGGCCATCGGCCGGGTTGGTCGGCATCATGAAGCTCCCGCTTGGGGTGTCTGCGCCAGTGGTGGCGGTGACAAAGTCTTAATCGCGGTACGCCAGGGTCGGCCAGCGTCAACCGGTGGTGCACCTCATGCAACTGGCTCTTTGGGATCTTGCCCTGCTGGACACGGCGGCGGGTCTGCATCGACCCACCGACACCGGCACTGGCAGGGCCGAGGCAAGTCCGGCAGACTCCGCGGACCGATTCGGGGGCACGGAGCGCATGGTGGTTGTCACGGGGAAGCGCGGTCTCTCGCCGATCTATCTGGATCGCGCCACCGCTGAGGCGTTGCCCGATATCCGACAACGGCGCGGCGGGTCGAAGCGGCTTGTGTTCGGCTGGTACGGCGGCAAATTCAGCCACCTGGATTGGCTGCTGCCGCTGCTGCCCAAGGCGCATCACTATTGCGAGCCATTCGCCGGCTCGGCCGCGGTCCTGATCAATCGCGAACCTGCACCGGTCGAGACGTATAACGATATCGACGGCGACGTGGTCAATTTCTTTAAGGTCCTGCGCGAGGACCCGGAGGCGCTGACCCAGGCGATCGCGCTCACGCCGTTTTCCCGCGAAGAATTCTACGTCGCGGTCAACGGTTCCGAACGGAATGTCCCGCGTCTGGAGCGCGCCCGGCGCTTCTACGTGCGAGCACGCCAGGCGCGCACCGGGTTGGCGCAGACGGCGACCCTCGGGCGCTGGGCCAACTGCAAGAACACCAGCCGCGCGGGCATGTCCGGCGTGATCTCACGCTGGTTCGGTGGTATCGACGCACTGCGCGATATCGGCCCGCGGCTGCTGCGCGTGCAGATCGAGAATCGTCCGGCAATCGACGTGATTCGGCTATATGACAGCCCGGACACGCTGTTTTACTGCGACCCGCCCTACCTTCATGAGACGCGGGGCGACAGCAAGGCGTATGGGTTCGAAATGGACGAGGAAGAGCACCGGAACCTTGCCACTGCGCTGAACCGGATCACCGGCAAGGCGGCGGTGTCCGGCTATCGGTGCGACCTGATGGACAAACTGTACAAGGGCTGGCGGCGGTTCGATGCTGATGAAAAGCACTGTCACTCCATCAAGCAGTTGCGGCAGGAATGCGTTTGGATGAACTATTGAACTGCCTTAATAGGTTAAGGATGCTTTGGATCATATCCTGTTGAGCAGGTCCGCGAACGCACGACGATCCTCTGGTAACGCATGATCATCGAGCTCAGCTGTAAGCACCGCGACAAACTCCGGTAAAGCTTCATCGTCTTGATCAGTCAGTGCAAGCCACACCCGAATCGCTTCCATTACGTCGACGACATCTATGCGCTGACCGAGCACGCTGCGCCCTCGGATGAATTCGGTGATGCTTGCCATCTCTGCGTCGGATTGGGAAGGCCACCATGATTCACGCGTGAACAAGTACCCACGAGTAGCCCTATGGCCAGTCATCTGATCAGAAAGCTGGCGCAGATGGTCCAACGTCACCGGCTGGGCCTTAACCTCACCAATGGCTCTAACCTCGCCGTTTGCCTTGCAGAGCGCATCATATGGTGTCGGATCATTGACGCGATGACTCTCTACCTCGTCCCATCCTGGAGATACGCGATTCCCGGAGAAACGGAGGAGAGCTACAGCTACGCTCTCCAGCCGGTGACCGCCGGTGTCGTGTCGTAACCACTCATTCAACAACGCGGCAACGATGGAAGTGGTAAGTCGGCGCGGAATACGATATTCCACTTTCAGATGGAGAATGTACTCAAATTCATTGATGACTATTTCGAGCAAAATTGCTTGAGCGTCTGCCGGGTTCGAGGCAGCGAATTGGACTATGGTACGAAGTTCATCTGCACCATGAAGTCTACGGCGAGCGACCCACGCTTCATCGATCAGCCCCTCTCGAAACGGATTGGATACGAACGGATCGGCGCTTGGTTTCCATACCGCATTGATGTCTTGGGCCTTCGCAATCAGCACAGGTCGTATCGCCTGCTTGTACAACGATCGAAGGTCGACGCCTCCCGATCCGACCTGGAAGATATCCGGCCGCGTTGCTGGGTCGGCAGTTGCGGCAGCTATTGCTGTCAGGGCAGCAAGTCGGCTGTTCGCGCTTCCGTTGTTTACTAGGGCCTTACAGGCTTCGTGGATATTCTTCGGTAGTGATGCGGTCTGCGGAATCATCGGGATAGGCCCCCCGGCCGCGGTTGCTAAGCGCCCTTCCTCGCGAGCCATGACAATTGGGACTGCCTCTCCGAAAGCTCGATCGAGGCAGGCTCGCATCCCTGCACTTAGGGGGGCGGTGGCCTCATTAGATGGAGCACCGTGCACTGATGATGAGCGCCTGGGTGATTTGCGGGCCAACAATGCCTCGTAATTCGACTAGCGGCTTTCCCGAACATACCGTCGTATGCATCTGGGGGCAATGCATGGCCAGCGACATGTCGTGAACCGCCAAACAGCGCTTGTGCATCCATACAAAATCTTGTATGAAACGCGGTGAGAGAGTGCGCCAAGCCCGTTGAGTTCAGGGGAACTGCCCTGGACGATCTCCGAGACTTTCCGAGGGGTGCTCGTCGGGAGGCTGGCCATCAGATCGACCAGGTGCAACAGGGCCGCGACCCGGATGACTGGAAGCCTATGAACACCGTCGGGCAAGGCGTCCGCGAAATCAGGATCCGGGAAGAGGAGGGCGCGTTCCGGGTGATCTACGTAGTCAGGTTTGAAGATGCCATCCACGTACTGCACTGCTTTCAGAAGCAGACGCAGAAGACCCGCAAGGCGGACCTTGACTTGGCCGCGAAACGCTACCGGGATTTGGTGAAGGAGCTAAACCGATGAGCAACGAACGCTTCGGCAGCGTGTGGGACGCGATCGAGGACACACCTGCCCAGGCCGAAAATATGCGGCTGCGGTCCGCGCTGATGATGGCCCTCAAGGATCACATCACCCGCAAGGGGTTGAGCCAGAGCCAGGCTGCCAAGATGTTCGGTGTGACGCAGCCTCGCGTGTCCGACCTTATGCGCGGGAAGATCGAGCTGTTTGGCCTCGACAGCCTGGTGAACATGGCGGCCGCTGCCGGTCTGCACGTGGAAATGAGCGTCGCCCACGCCGCCTGACGCGACTCCGGAAGCTGGCCTGGGCCTGCTCGCCGTAAAACATGCACTTTCTGTTACGTGTGCCTGCCGTCGTTGGGCTGCCCCGACTACACGTCCAGGAAGACCGTTTCGATGTCAGGCCCGCGCAAGCTGCCTTGCAGGCGGATGTCCAGCCGCCAGGTCGCCGCACCTTCCGGCCGGGCGATCAATGTGCCGCGGCGTTCGACGTCTTCGATCGAGGTCAGCACTGGGTCGGTCTCGTTCAACGCCTCGCCCTGAAAATAGGCGCGCGTCACCACATGGTGCATCAGCCCGCGGCCCAGCACCGTCAGCGCGAAATGTGGCGCTTGATGCGTGTTGCCGCGACCGGGCAGTGGGCCGGGCTTCAGCGTGAGGAAGCGGTACTCGCCGTGCTTGTCGGTGGCCGCGCGGCCGAAGCCGGGGAACCGCTCGGACGCCGGCGGCGAGGCCTGCCAGAGCTCGACACAGACCTCGGGGAACGGCGCGCCGTCGCCGTCGAGCACGCGGCCGAGCAAAGTGACGCGCTCGCCCTGCGCGCCGAAGCGCGTCAGGTCGGCCCACGACTTGTCCTCGATCAGGTGCCAGTACGGCCCGATGGTCTGGCTGGCGGTGGCGACGGCAGCCGGATCCGGCGGCATGCTCAATGCCCCATCGGCGTCGCGTCGCGCCCGCGCAGCACCACGTCGAACCGGTAGCCGAGCGCCCAGTCGGCCTCGGTGACGTCCATGTCGAACGCGGCGATCAGCCGGTTGCGCGCGGCTTGGTCCGGCACCGCATTGAAGATCGGGTCGAACGCCAGCAGCGGGTCGCCGGGGAAATACATCTGGGTGACCAGGCGGGTCGCGAAGGCCGGGCCGAAATAGGAGAAATGGATGTGGTTCGGCCGCCAGGCGTTCTTGTGGTTGGGCCATGGGTAGGCGCCGGGGCGCACCGTCACAAACTTGTAGCGCCCGTTTTCGTCGGTGAAGACGCGGCCGTCGCCATGGAAGTTGGGGTCGAGCGGCGCGTCGTGCTGATCGCCCGGATGGTCGTAGCGGATATTCAGGATCGCGACGGCGCACCCTCTTTGCTGGCGCGAGTACGCAGTTCATTTCCCTGGCTGCGCCACGTGTTCGCCGACGGCGGTTACGCCGGTGAAAAGCTGCAGGATGCCCTCGAAAATCTCGGTGATTGGACGATCGAGATCGTCAAACGGTCGGACGTTGCCAACGGCTTTGTACTGCTGCCCCGTCCCCCGCCTTCGCAGGGGCAGGCTGTTGGGTGGTCGAACGCACCTTCGCCTGGCTGAATCGCAACCGGCGCTTGGCCAAGGATGTCGAAGCAACTATTGAGAGTGCCGTAACCTGGCTCTATATTGCCAGCGTCAAGCTGATGTCGCGCCGTCTGGCCGCCGCCTGAACGCCACGATGGAACCAGTTTTGCCCACGAAATCAAGGCGGTCGCGTTGCTGGACCGATTCGAGTCAGACTCTTAGACAGTCCACCTGGGGATCCATTTCGTCACTGGTACCGCGACGGATGGCCGGGTCAAGCCCGGCCATGACGAATAGGGCTATTACTCCCCAAACGTCTTCCGATACGTCTTCGTCATCAACTCATCCAGCCGCGTCCCCGGAACGAAATCCGCCATCTCGTCCGGCCGCGTCAGCCCCGGCAACTGCCGCGCACAATCGGACGGCTCGCCGATCACCTGAGTGATCGGATACAGCGCCGACCAGGCGGGGACCGCTTCATAGTCCTCCTCCTCGTCGGCCACATGCTTGTCGCGGATCTTGCCCGACACCGTCTCCATCTCCATGCCCATCAGCGTCGTCGCCTTGAACTCCTGCTCGTTCGGATGGCGGATCAACTTCGAGCGGCCCGGGTAGATGCGGTCGACAAAATTGTCCAGCAGCCGCAGCTTCTCGGCCCGGTCGGTGATCGCGTGCGCGGTGCCGAACGCCATCACGCAGCGGTAGTTGATCGAGTGGTGAAAGCCCGAGCGCGCCATCACCAGCGCGTCCACGTGCGTGACCGTCAGGCAGACCGGCAGGCCTTTGTTCTGGTTGCGGATCGCCCGGCTGGCTGACGATCCGTGCCAATACAGATGATCGCCTTCGCGCCAGAACGCGGTCGGCGTGCAATACGGGCGGCCGTCGATCGTGTAGGCGATGTGGCAGGCGACCGCCGCGTCGAGGAAGGCGTGTATCGTTGCCTTGTCGTAGCGACCGCGATCGTGCACGCGGCGGACGCGGTTGATCTCGTTGACCTCAAAGTGATCGGGGTCGGCTGGTATCGTGTCGCGCATGGGTCGAGCTTCTCATCTGTTGCGGGTGCGGCATTGACCCGACAAAGTGGTCTACCCGCCAGCACCAATTCCACCGGTATCATTGGTCCAATCCTGGCGCCGTGTGCCGGTCGCACGCCGCCTGAAACGCGGTCGTTCACCCCAGGTGATCCAGGCCGATATCCAGCACCTGGGCGCTGTGCGTCAGCCAGCCGATCGACATCAGGTCCACCCCGCTCGCCGCAATCGCCACAGCGGTGTCCGGACGAATGCCGCCCGAGGCCTCGGTGATCATCCGGCCGTCCACCATGCCGATCGCCTGGCGCAGCATCGTCGGGTCCATGTTGTCGAGCAGCACGGCGTCGAGGCGCAGCGCCAGCGCCTGCTCGAGCTGCGCGAGCGTATCGACCTCGAGCTCGATCTTCACCATGTGGCCGACGCCGGCGCGCACGCGCTCGACCGCGGCGCGGATTCCGCCGGCGATGGCGACGTGGTTGTCCTTGATCAACACGGCGTCATCCAGGCCGAAGCGGTGGTTCGATCCGCCGCCGACGCGCACGGCGTATTTCTGCGCGGCGCGCAGGCCGGGCATGGTCTTGCGGGTGCAGACCACGGCGGCCTTGTGGCCGGCGATGGCGTCGACCACGCCGCGCGTGGCGGAGGCGACGCCGGAGAGATGGCACAGGAAGTTTAGCGCGGTGCGCTCCGCGGTCAGGATGCCGCGGGCGGGGCCGCTGATCGTGGCGATCACGTCGCCGGGGGCGAGCCGGCTGCCGTCGGGGCGCTCCACGTGGACGGTGATGGCGGGGTCGATCAGGCGGAACGCAGTAAGTGCGAAGTCGAGGCCCGCGAGAACGCCGGGTTTGCGGGCGACGAGCGCGGTTGTGGTGCGCGCGTCGGCGGGAACCACAGCGTCGGTGGTGATGTCGCCCGCGCGGCCCAGGTCTTCCAGGAGGGTGGCGCGGACGAGTGGCTCGATCATGATTTGGGGGAGGGGGAGAGTCTTGAGAGTCTTGTTGCTACCTCACACCGCCAGCATGCGCACGACGGATCGGCGGGCAGCTTCGGCGATGGCGGGGTCGATGGTGACCTCGTGCGTCATCGTCTCCAGCGCGCGGCGGATTTTTGGGAGCGTGATCCGCTTCATGTGCGGGCACAAATTGCACGGGCGGATGAATTCCACGCCGGGGTTCCGCACCGCGACGTTGTCGCTCATGGAACATTCGGTTAGCAGCACGACGCGGCGCGGCTGGCGCTGGCTGACGTAGCCCGCCATGTCGGCGGTGGAGCCGGTGTAGTCGGCCTCGGCGATCACCTCGGGCGGGCATTCGGGATGCGCCAGAACGACCAGGCCGGGATGCTCGGCGCGCAAGGTGCGGACCTCGGCGGCGGTGAAACGTTCATGCACCTCGCAATGACCGGCCCACGCAATAATCTCGACATCGGTGCGCTTCGCCGTGTTCTGCGCCAGGTATTCGTCGGGCAGCATGATCACGCGCCTCGCGCCGAGCGACTCGACGATCCACTTGGCGTTGGCCGAGGTGCAACAGATGTCGGATGCCGCCTTCACCTCGGCGGACGTATTGACATAGGCGACCACCGGCGCGTCCGGATACCGCTCCCGCATCAGCCGCACGTCCGCGGCGGTGATCGAGGCGGCCAGCGAGCAGCCCGCGCGCAGGTCGGGGATCAGCACCGTCTTCTCGGGGTTCATCAGCTTGGCGGTCTCGGCCATGAAGTGCACGCCGGCCAGCACGATGACCTTGGCGTCCACCGTCATCGCCTCGCGCGCCAGCGCCAGGCTGTCGCCGACGATGTCGGCCACGCAATGAAAGATCTCCGGGGTCTGGTAGTTGTGCGCCAGGATCACCGCGTCGCGCTGGCGCTTCAGGTCGAGGATGGCGTCGATGTCGTCGGCGAACACCGGCCACTCGATGGCGGGGATGATGGTGCTGACGCGCGCGTAAAGCTGTGCCGCGGTTGGTGGGGGGCGATGCAGGGTGGCGGTCGCGGACATGGCGGGATCCCGGTCGTTGATATGCTCTATATGAGCATTTATGATCGATATGCTAGGGGGGAGTATAAGAATGTCAAGGAGGGCCGTTCGATCGGGTGGTGGGCCGGTTTGGTTGGTGCCGCCGTGTTCCACGTCATGCGTGGCTGGCTCAGCCATTCGTCGCGGCATCGTGCTGGCGGGGATGGCCGGGTCTGATCCCCGGATCAAGTCCGGGGACGGCCATGACGGTCTTGCAACGTCGGCGGGCCCAACGGCACTATGTGGTTGGGTCAGTTGTCGCGCGCCGCGTTTCGCCCGAAGCTTCGCGCACCCGAGCGACGGAGGAAACCGATGCGGCTCAAAGACAAGGTGGCGATCATCACCGGCGGCGCGCACGGCATGGGCGAATGCGAGGCGCGGCTGTTTGCGCGCGAAGGCGCCACGGTCGTCATCGCCGACGTGCTGGAGCAACAGGGCGAGGCGGTCGCCGCCGATATCTGTGCCGGCCAAGCGCAGGCGCGCTTCGTCCTCACCGACGTCACCGCCGAGGCCGACTGGGCGCGGCTGATCGAGGCAACCGTCGCCGCCTATGGCAGGCTCGACATCCTGGTGAACAATGCCGGCATCAGCGGGTCGTCGGTCGGCGACCATGACGGGCTGGAGGGCTGGCACGAGCTGATCGCGGTCAACGCCACCTCGGTCTTCATCGGCACCAAGCGCGCCGCGGCGACGATGGCGAAGACCGGCGGCGGGGCGATCGTCAACATCTCCTCGATCATGGGGATCGTCGGTGGGGCGGAGGGTCACCCGGCCTACCACGCGTCGAAAGCGGCGGTGCGCAACTACAGCAAGGCGGCGGCGTGCCGCTACGGGCCGCTCGGCGTGCGGGTGAACTCGGTGCACCCGGGCTATCTGCCGCCGATGCTGAACGCGACCAACGCCGGCGGGCGCCAGGCGAAGATCGCGGCGACGCCGCTGCGCCGGCTTGGCGAGGCGATCGATGTCGCCTATGGCGTGCTGTATCTGGCGTCCGATGAGGCGTCGTTCGTCACCGGCGCGGAACTGGTGATCGATGGCGGCTACATCGCGCAGTAGAGCAGGGACAAGCGGACTGGAACGGCGTACACCTCTCCCGCTTTTCGCGGGAGAGGTCGCGAAGCGCAGCGACGCGGGTGAGGGTCGTGCACGCGGCAAGACCCTCACCCGTCTCGCTTCGCTCGCCGACCCCCGGGTCAAGTGCCCGGGGGCAAGCCTTGGTCCGCTCTTCGCGGCCCAAGCCCGCGAAAAGCGGGAGAGGTATACGCACAACAGGAGACGGCCATGGTTCCAGTTCCGTCCGGGCAGATTCCCGGCGTCTATCACCGCCGGATCGGCGACATCGTGGTGACGGCGCTGTCGGATGGTTATCTCGACGGCACCGTCGAGGTGATGCAGAACATAACGCCGGCGCAATCGACGCAGATGCTGGCCGAAGCGTTCCGGCCGGGCCGGCGCACCTCGGTGAACTGCTACCTGATCCACTCGGCCGGGCGGCTGGCACTGATCGAGACCGGCTCGGGCGACTACCTGCTGCCGACGGCGGGCAAGCTGCAAGCCAACCTGAAGGCCGCCGGGGTCGATCCGGGGGCGATCGAACGGGTGATCCTGACGCACATGCACCCGGATCATTCCGCCGGGCTGACAAATCCGCAGACGGGGGAAAAATTCTTCCCGAACGCCGAGCTGGTGGTGCACGAGAACGAGCCGCGCCACTGGCGGGACGACAGCGCAATGTCGCGCGCCAGCGAGCGGGCGAAAAAGCTGTATTTCGCCTGCGCGCGCGAACAGATGGCGCCGTACCACAACGTGATGCGCACCTATACGGGCAGCATCGAGGTGTTTCCCGGCGTCACCTCGATGCCGCTGCATGGCCATACGCCGGGGCATTCCGGCTACATGATCGCGTCCGGCAACCACTCGTTGCTGATCTGGGGCGACATCGTGCATGTGCCGGAGATCCAGGTGCCGCGTCCCGAGGTCACCATGGAGTTCGATACCGATCCGAACGCGGCGGCCGCGACGCGCCGGCGCGTGTTCGACATGGTGGCGACGGATCGGCAGTTGATCGCCGGGATGCACGTGCATTTCCCCGGCTTCGCCCACGTGGTGAAGCACGGCGACAGCTACGCGATGGTGCCGGAGCCGTGGGATCAGGCGTTCGGCGGCTGAGCGGCATCGCTCGGGTCGTGGCGACCGAGAACGATCGGTTCGTGGCGCGCGGACCGGCCAATTGCGCGTATCCGTCCGAGGATTTTCAGCACCGCGGGCTTGTCCATGGTGACGACGGCATCGTGCAGAACCTCGTTGATCTGCACCTGGCTGGCGGTGTGGCCGGGCGGTCCGGGCACGTGAAGAAAAACCGGCACGTCGGCAGCGACGGCGGCGGCAACGGACTCCGCCAGCCCGTCTGCTTTCAGGGCGGCAGCGGTGAGCAGTGTGAAGATGACCCCCTGACGGTAGGTGCGGGTCTCCTTCGAAACGATGTTGTGCTGCCGGACGAGCACGCCCGATCGGTCCGGCCGAAGCGGCTCGCGGATCCACTTCAGGCGCCGCCAGCCGCAGTAGAAGGTCCGGCAGGTCTGCGGCCGGGTTTCGTAGATGGTGCAACTGTTGTCGGGTCGAGCGTTCCGGCAGCGATGACCCTGAAGCTTCTGCAGCTCCGGATCGTTGATCGTGAGCGCAACGCAGCAGACGTTGCACGAGCCGCATTCTCGCCCGGCGACCAGTTCCGGTTCCACGAAGTGTCCCTTTCCAGCATCGATGCCGCGCAGCGGGCCAGACGATAGCGAGTCTTGATCGGGCGCTGCGACTTATATCCGGTCGCGTTGCAGTATCCAACGGGGTCTCCATCCGCGATCAGGGCAATCGGGCGGCCGGCGGAAAGCCGCCCAGGACCCGTCCCCCTGTCATTGCGGCCCCCGCGGCGACTTCGGCGAAGGCCGGGGGACGCAACCAGGTGCGCACCTCGCGCGGGGTTGCCGCGCCTGGCCTCGGGGCGCTGGACCCAAGGGTCGCCGCGCCGGCAATGACAGCGACCTCGGCCACGGCGCCACCCGATTGCGGCGGACCGTCCAGCCACGGCGGCTGCTTGCCGATCGCGCGACAGTGGCGGCTGCGCGCCTGCGCTGATGCAATGGCGCTGCGCAGGCGCCGGCGGACGTGACGCGCTGAGCTTGCCGCGGCGCCGCATGTCAGTCGGAGGCCGTGGGGAGGGCGCGCGCGGCGGAGCCTACGTACTTGCGCCGTTGCAGGCGCATCCATCGCCGACGCGCGGCGCGGTTGGGGAGGTCGGGCGGGATGGCGGGCTCGGCGCGGCCGGGAATTGGTGCGTGGGGTTTTGATGCGCCGGCATTGTTGGGGGCGGCTGCGCGGTCTGGTGCG
Organism: Acetobacteraceae bacterium; assembly: GCA_003151425.1. Lineage (GTDB taxonomy): Bacteria > Pseudomonadota > Alphaproteobacteria > Acetobacterales > Acetobacteraceae > Palsa-883. The sequence goes on along the minus strand of PLXO01000058.1, from coordinate 8,511 downwards.
CGGGGTTTTGGCGCGGCGGTGGCGCGTGGGCTTTCCGGTGCCGGGTGGGGCGGCGTCGGGCGACGGCCTGGCGTGGCGTCCGGGGGCGAGGCTGCTGGTGCCGCGGGCGGGCGGTTGGCGCGGGTGGCGGCGGCGGGGTCGGCGGGGCGACGAATTGGTGCAGGGGGTTTTGCTGCGCCGGCGTCGCGTGGGGGGCGTGCGCGGACTGGTGCATGGGGTTTTGCCACGCGGGCGGCGGCGCGGGCGGCGAGGTGGGCCGCGCGCGCGGCGGCGATCGCCTGCTGCCAGGGCGCGAGGGCGGCGGCCACGGCTCGGCGGCGCATGCGGTCCGCGGCGGCGGTGATGCCGCCGGTCGGGGCGGGCAGCGGGAACAGCTCGGGCGCATCGCCATGCAGGCGGGCGACGAAGGCGGGCGGCAGATGGGCCTGGTAGTCCGTCGCGTCGACGGTGACGCGGACCCGGCGCATCAGGGTGAGACGGTAGCGTTTGCGGGCGCGGGGCTCGGCGCCGTCGTTGCCGTGGATGGTGCGGGCGGCGCGCAGGCGGGCGAGGCCTTCTTGGGTGCGGGGGCCGGTGCTGCGGCCGCCGTGCATGCGGCAGCGGAGCTTGCCGTGGACGGCGGGGGATTTGCAGGGGCAGCCCGAGCGGGTGCGGGCGCCGCAGCGGGGGGCGAGGTGGAGGTTGGGGTTGCCGCGGGGTTTTTTCGTGGGTGGGGGGTCGGCGGTGGCGGCTTCCGAGGGAGTCGGCATGGGTGCTCTCCTGGCAATCGTCCGGAGCGCCGAAGGTATCATTTCCTAGGAAAGAAAGCAAGAGCCTTGGATTGTGGGGACCACGCGATCGGGCGAAGCCGCTTTCTCTGTCATTGCGACCCCTGCGGAGGTCGGGGGAAGCGATCGCCCCGTGGTTGCGGGTCGTCGGTCAGTTTGAATGCCCGCGAATTGCCGACTGACTCCCGCCCGGATTAGCGATGCGTCGCCCCTGCCAACCTACGGACGCGCTACGCGAGCGACGGGCCAGTACGTCGTCCAAACCATTTACCTTTCCAAGTGGGTATGATACCCACTTGGCGGACCGGTTATCCGAGGTTCCACAGGGGGAGGGAATGCGGCTGATCAATGCGGGCGTCGTCCAGGAGCTCACCGGCCTGACTGCGGACCAGCTTCGCGAATGGACCACACGTCGTGACCTCATCAAACCCGACCTGGAGCCAAACGGTCCAGGATCGCGCGCCCGATACGCGTGGCAGACAGTGTTGTTGTTAAGGTTGGCCGTCGCGCTTAGACAGACTTTCCACGTCGAACTTCAGGCGCAGCGCAGCTTGTTCATCGCGCTCGCCAATCGACTGGCGAAGGCGCCGTTTCCTGCCTTGCAGGGTACGGCTTTGGTAGTCCGTGGCAGCGGCACATTCGACATTGTTCCTCTCGAAGAGATTCAGATCGTTGACGCTGACGTCCTCATCATCCGACTGGACCCTCACCTCGACGTTCTTTCCGTCGGCTTCGGTCTCAACGAACCGATGCGGCAGTTGCCTCTGTTCCCTGCCGTCGCGGTCCGATGATGCATGTAGTGCCGGAGGCTAATGGAGAGCTTCGAGTCGGGGGACTCACATGACACCGCTCGACACGTGGCTGACGGAACTCGCCTATACGGATTTCCCGGACGAACTATTCAGATCGGGAGAGAAGGTTGGCACCCGCCCCTATGCGGCGGAGATCGAGGAGATGCTAGCGGCAGACCGGGGCATCGGCGCCTCAGCAGTGTTCTGCGTTGGCGAACAGCCAACCGTCTGTTTCATCGATGCTTCCATGCTCGCTCAGGTTCGAGAGCGGCGCGTCGAACAAATTCGACAGCGCGTATGGAACCAGAATCTTGCTTCGGTCGTGCTGGTCCTCGATCCCGAGGGGCTGACCGCCTATGCCGTGAACGATCGCGCTGCCGAGCCCGACGTTTTGGCGCGCTCGGACATACGGCAGCGAGGGTTGTGGTCCGCATACGAAGTTCAGGCTGGTTTTATAAGGGATCGGCTTTCTAGCTGGTTCTTGCCTCAAGAGCGTGTGGACCAGCGGCTGCTTGCGAATTTAAGAGAGATCGTCAACGAGCTCACGCGAGATGGTCTGAGTGCTAGCCAGGCTGAGGCTCTCATGGCGCAGGCAATCTTCCTCTGCTACCTTGAGCAACGAGGAATCGTCGGGGAAGCTTATCGCAGTCTGCACAAGCTCGAAGTTCTCGAAGCCTACGTTGCCAGGAACGATGGGAGCGGTGTCGATCGCCTTTTGAAGCAGCTCGGGACGGACTTCAATGGCGATTTCTTGAGCTCAAGCGATGGCGGCGCTCCGCCGTGGTCGTCATTGAAGCGAAGAAGCTTCCGCTCAATTTTGAGTTTCCTTGAGGCTGTAGACGTGGAGACGGGACAAGGCTCGTTCTGGCGGTATGACTTCAGCCACATTCCTGTAGAGCTCATCTCTAGTATCTATGAGACCCTTTTAAAGGGCCGTCAGAGATCTCTGGGCGCTTACTATACGCCGAGGCATCTGGCCAACTTGGTTACCGACCAGGCGTTCGAGTCCGTTGCTGATCCGTCCGTCTGCACCGTGTTCGACGGGGCCTGCGGGTCAGGAATCCTCCTAACCACGGCTTTCCGGAAGATCTTACGGCATGCCGAGGTCGCCGCGGGGCGACGGCAGCGGCTCTCCGAGCGGATCGCCCTCATAAAGCGCACGGTGTTCGGGAGCGACATCGACGAGACGGCATGCTGGATCACCGCGTTCAGCCTTTATCTCTCTCTCCTGGAGGGGTTGGAGCCGGCCGACATCTCTCTTTTACAGACAGACAGCAACCTGAAGCTGCCTGCGTTGGTCGGGTCTGGTTTGAATATACAAAAGGGTACTGAGCATGGCGATTTCTTCTCCACTAATAATCCGTTTGCTGGCTCAGGCCGCTTTGACATATTCCTCTGCAACCCTCCGTGGCGGGAGTCGGCCCACGACGAAGAGCCGACCTGGGAGGCCTGGTGTCGCGAACAGAGCCCACCTTACCCAATCGGTCGTCGGCAGATCGCTGCCGGCTTCGCCTATCGCGCAGCGCAGAGCGTCAACGCGGCCGGGGTTGTCACGCTCATCATGCCCTTGAATCTGATCATCGGAGCGAGCCCACAGTCATGTGCTTTCCGGCAACGATTGCTTGAGGATACGCAAGTCGATCGGGTCATAAATTTTGGCGATTTGAGCCGCCTGCTGTTTCCCGCGGCAATGCACCCATGTGCCGTCGTGCGCCTTCGCCCGCGCCCTCGGGCCGTAGGTGAATTCTCGATTGCCAATGAAACGATAGAGTATTGGACGCCCAAGACCGACGTAAGCCTTGCGCTTGGTCGCCTCGCTTTGCATGCGGTAGATCGGAAAATTTTGTATGCGCACGAGATCTACCTACAATCATATCTGCTTATCTCAAGTTACTGGGGCGAACGGCGTGATATTGAGCTCCTCCGCCGACTCCAGCGCTTCGGCACCGTTGGACAGACAATGCAGGCGCGGGTACCGGCTTGGCTATCCGGGAAGGGCTTTCACGCTCCAAATCAGAGCAATCCAGATCGCGAACTGGGCCGACTTGGCGAACTTGCGTTTCTGCCAATCGACCGAATGCCCGATAGTTATCCGGTCATCGCAGATGACGTACAGCTCGGGCTGGTACGAGAGTCTTTCTCAATTGTCGCAAGCCCCGGGGGACAAAACGCACGCCTTTACATCGGTCCTCGCGTTATCTTCCCCGACGGATTGGCGGATGACCATCACGTGCGGGCAGTCTACAGCGAGGTGCCATTCGCCTTCACGTCCTCAATCGGTGCAATCGGTGGACCGCCTAAAGATTCCGACCTACTGAAGTTTCTCACCGCTTATCTCCGTTCGCCACTCGCTTCCTATCTTTTGGTCATGACCGGATACTCTGTCATCGCGGAGCGGCGGCGCATTGCTATCGTGGATCTGGAGGCCTTTCCATTTTGCGCACCTGAAACTCATCCGAACCCGAAAGGGGCTGCCAAAATTGTTAAAGAGGTCGCGGAGGTGATGGACAGTATCGCGGCCATTCCCGAGTGGCAGAGGGACCATGCGTATGAAATCGTCAGGGAGCATCTAGACAGGCTAATCTACGCCTATTTCACCTTGACGCCGACAGATCGCATTCTCGTCGTTGACACTGCCAAATTTATCGCGACCTCAATCCAACCGCCCAGCTATGAGCGACTGACCACGCCGCTATTGCACCGGCCAGCGAAAGCGGAGATCGAACAATACATTACGGTACTCATCGAAGAGCTTGCCAAATCGCGCACCCGCAATCATGGAGAAGGCGCGCTCTCCGTTCGAGCCGTGGTCGATACGGTCAACGGATTTTTTGGCGCCATTGAGGTGAAAACCAGTCAGGGGCGACGCGATTCCAGCGGCGTCGTCACTACCGCAACCGCGTTCCAGAAGCTTCTCAGCGACTTGCAAGACGGTCTCGAAGCCCAGGCCGATGTGATAGGTCCAGACGACCTCTTCAAGATCCCAAACCTCATGGTAGTGGTTGGTGACACTTTCTACCTCGTCAAACCACTACGCCGCCGATTTTGGTTGGAAAGGACCGCCCTCACGGATGCGGATCATATCGTGCGCAGTGTCCAGGCAGCAGCGTGGCAGAGGGCGTATTCATGAGCATGCTGCCCTCAGACGTATGGTTGCGCGTGTTCCCTGCCCCGCGCATTTCCGACGTTCTTGCCTATGTCCATGCAACTTGGGACTGGCTTCGCGCTACATTTGCCACGGCAGTGTCGTTCGACCACGACGAGACAGCACTGACGGACAATCTGTGTGATGCTTTGGGGGATGAGGACCGTCGCTTCGCTCATCGGATGGACTGCGATTTTCAGGCGGAAACTTGGGAGTTCAGGCGAGGCGGCGATGGTCAAACCACCCGGGTCGCGCGCGCCGATATTCGCGTTATTCTTGGTGCACCTGGTACCCCTCATCTCGTGCTAGAATTTAAGAAGCTGGACGGATCGTCGAACGCACGATGGCGCTATTGCTTTGACGGCATGAGCCGCTTTGTCGAAGGCAAGTACGCGGTCGGGCACGCTTTCGGTGTAATGTGCGGGTTCAGTCCGCACGATCTCGCGGCAGAGGCGTCCAAGCTAGCTGCATATATAGGCCAACACGAATACGCACGAAATTTGTGCTGTATACTCAACAATCTAGGAGAAGTAGTCACCAAACCCTCGGCGATCGATCCGATTTGGGCCCGGTTCGACACCAGTCATGAGCGGCCGTCTGTTGTGCCGAACGATCCAATTATTCTCCTGCACGCGCTTTTGCCATGTCCTCCTTCCGCATCACCCCCGGCGAGGATACCAAAACGGAAACGGAGATCGAGCGGTCCTTAGGGACCCTTCTCGTCTGGGGACAGCTAACGAAGCGCGAGCCGAGAGAAAGCAGCTCCAAAGTGGGGGAAAAGGAGGCGTTTCATGCGCGGGTGGGCGTCCTATCCCGCGATCCGCGGGCAGAGAATGAGTTGCCATCGCGTGACGGGGCGATAGGCTGGGCGTCGAAAGGGGGGGGGCAAAAATGTCTGGGACAAAACTGCTCGATGCCATCCGTGCCGTCGTCGGCGCGCGCGGCCTGCTGACCGACCCGGCCGACACCGCCGCCTACACCCAGGATTGGCGCCGGCTGTACCAGGGCCGCACGCCGGCAGTAATCCGCCCAGCCGACACCGCGGAGCTGGCCGAGGTGGTGCGCCTGTGTGCCGCCGCCCGCGCGCCGATCGTGCCGCAGGGGGGAAATACCTCCATGGTCGCCGGTGCGACGCCCGACGCTGACGGCAGCCAGCTCGTGCTCAGCCTGGCACGGCTCAACCGGGTGCGCGCGATCGACCCGGTCGATCTCACCATGACCATCGAGGCCGGCGTCACGTTGAAGGCGGCGCAGGCCGCGGCGGCGGGGGAAAACTGCCTGCTGCCGCTGTCGATCTCCGCGGAGGGCAGCGCGCAGATCGGCGGCGTGCTCGCCACCAACGCCGGCGGCAACAACACCGTGCGCTACGGCAACGCGCGCGACCTGGTGCTGGGACTGGAGGTCGTGCTGCCGGACGGGCAAATTTGGAATGGATTGCGCCGGTTGCGCAAGGACAACACCGGCTATTGCCTGCGCCAGCTCTTCGTCGGATCGGAGGGCACGCTCGGCGTGATCACCGCGGCGGTGCTCAAGCTGGTGCCGCGCCCGCGCGAGGTCGCCGTGGCACTCTGCGCCGTCGCCTCGCCGGAGGCCGCGCTCGCGCTGTTCACGCGCTTCCAGGCGCACGATCCGGCTGCCATCCAGGCCTTCGAGTTCATGTCCGGCATCGGCGTGGGTTTTGTCCTCAAGCACATCCCGGGCGCAACACTTCCGCTGCGCCAGCCGGGGCTTCCGCTCAGCCAACCGGGGCCGCTCGCCCAGCCCGGCGCGTATTACGTGCTGGTCGAGCTTGCCACCCCGCGCCCGAATGCCGGCCTGCGCGCGATGCTGGAGGAGGTGCTGGAACAGGCGCTGACCGACGCGCTGGTGCTCGACGCCGCGATCGCCGAAAGCGAGGCGCAGCGCGCCGCGATCTGGCGGTTGCGCGAAGAGCACTCCGAAGCCCAGAAGCGCGAGGGCGCCAGCGTGAAGAACGACGTCTCCGTCCCGGTCTCCAGGGTGCCCGAGTTCATCCGGCGCGCCACCGCCGCCTGCGAGGCGTTGATGCCCGGCATCCGCGCGGCGCCGTTCGGCCACCTGGGCGACGGCAATATCCACTTCAACCTGGAGCAGCCGACCGACGCCGACCCCGCCTGGTTCCTGGCCCAGGACCACGCGATCATGGACACGGTGAACAAGGTCGTCCGCGCGCTTGACGGCAGCTTCTCGGCCGAACACGGCATCGGCCGGTTGAAGCCGTATATGATGCCCGACTGGCGCGGCGGGGCCGAACTCGCCACCATGCGCCGGATCAAGCAGGCGCTCGATCCGCTTGGAATCATGAATCCGGGCAAGGTCCTGCCCTGAATGCGGGATCGCGCGACACGGGAGCGTCCCGGCCTTCCGATGAAGCAGCAGGGACACTAGAGTGCGTCGCAACCGAGGGGAGACCGATCCGGCCATGCGACCCGATCCCGTGCCCGGCCTGATTCCCGTGCCAGCAGTGATCCCATGCCAGCACTCTTGCGGTGCCAGCACTCTTCCCGTGCGAGCGCTGATTCCGTGCGAGCGCTGATCCCATGCCCGCGCTGATCCCATGCCCGCGCTGATCCCATGCCCGAGCTGATCCCATGACAGCCGCGATCACGCTTTCGATCTACATCGCGCGCCAGTTCATGGCCATGGTGGTGGCGATGCTGCTGGCGCTGTCGTGCCTGATCTCGCTGTTCGATTTCATCGAGCTGCTGCGGCGCTCGTCCAGCAAGCCGGACGCCACATTCGGACTGGTGATCGAGATCGCCGGCCTGCGGCTGCCCTTCGTGGCGATGCAGATCCTGCCCTTTGCCGTATTGCTGGGCGGCATGATCTGCTTCTGGCGCCTCACCCGATCCTCGGAGCTGATCGTGGCGCGGGCGTCCGGGATCTCGGCATGGGAGTTCCTGACCGCGCCGACGATGTGTGCCGTGCTGCTCGGCGCGCTGGCGACCGTGGCGGTCAGCCCGGTCTCCTCGGTCATGCTGACCCGCGCCGAGGCGCTGGAGGACGCCTATCTGCGCACCGGCGGCGGACCGCTCGCCCTGAACGGCGGGCAGCTCTGGCTGCGCCAATCCGACCAGTCGCAGATTGCCAAGGGGGTGGCGATCATCCATGCGCTTGCGGTGCGGGTGCAGAACAAGACGCTGACCGCGCATGATGTCAGCGTGTTCCAGCTCGACGACAACGACCATCTGCTGGCCCGCGTCGAGGCAACGCAGGCGACCCTCGTCAAGGGGGCGTGGACACTGGGCAGTGCGAGGTTGATCCGGCCGGGTCGCCTGCCGGAACCCGCGACGACGATGTCATTGCCGACCGACCTGACGGTCGCGCGGGTGCAGGAAAGCTTTGCGCCCCCGGATACGTTGTCGGTGTGGAGCTTGCCCGGTTTTATCGCACTGCTCGACCGCTCGGGATTCTCCTCGATTCGTCATCGGCTGCATTTCCAGGCGCTGCTGGCCTTGCCGCTGCTCGCCGGCACCATGTCGCTGGTCGCCGCCGGGTTCTCCATGCGCCCGTCGCGCCGCGGCGGGGTCGCGCGCATGATCGGTGGTGGCATCGCGGCGGGCTTCGCGCTGTTCGTTATCTCCAAGATGGCCGAGGAGTTCGGCCAGTCGGGTGTGCTGCCGGTGGTGTTGGCGGCCTGGGCGCCGGCGGCCGCGGGGCTGATGCTGGCGGTCGCGCTGTTGCTGCACATGGAAGACGGCTGACGATGCGCCACCAGGCCGATCGGAGGAAGCGAAGGAAGGCCAGGGGCTCCGCCCCTGGACCCCGCCAAGGGGCTTTGCCCCTTGGA
>PLXO01000348.1 GCA_003151425.1 Acetobacteraceae bacterium | reverse complement strand
GCTGGGCTGTGCCGCGCTGGGCGATGCCGCGCTGGGCGATGCCGCGCCGGGCCAGGTGACGTCCGGCGACGCGGCGCCGGGCGGCGCCGCAGCGGGCTCGGCAGCATCGGACGGTGCGGCACCGGAGCGCACGACATTGGGCTGCGGTGCCGCATTCGGCCGTGCCGCGCCGGATGATGCGCCCCCCGGCGTTCTGCCACCGAACGGCGGCGCGGCCGGATACACGACATTGGGCGGCTGCGGGGCACCGGCCCGCGCGGTGTCGGGCTGCGTTACGTTGGCCTGGGTGTCGACCGGCTGCCGGTGCGCCGGCGCACCGGGTGGGGCGGCGAGCTGCTGGCCGGAGGTGCCCGCAGGCGGGGGGACATATGACTGGCCGGCGGTGCTCGCTGGCGGGGCGGCGTACGGCTGGTATGGTTGGCCGGGGTAGCCCGCAGGCGGTGCGAGCTGCTCCCTTGCAATACCGGGTGGCGGGTTCGGCGGCGTGGCGATCAAGCCCTGCGCCCATGCGCCGCTGCCGAGCAGGCCGGCGGCCAGGGCGGCNNCGTCTCACACTGTCGCGGAATGCTGGCGAAGGTAATTGCCGTGCGGAAGGCTTTGAGTGCCGCCGCCAATACACCGCGCAACAGCAAGACGCGCGCTGCATCCAAGTGGAACCTCGGGGGGGCTTGCGGCGCGGCAGGCACCGAGCCACGGCCCGCACCAGTGGGAGGAACGCGGGCCAGACCCACCCTTGGCGCCAGCGCCATCAGCCGGCGACGCGCTTCGGCGAGTCCAGCCCTTCGACCATGGCGCTCAAGATGCGTCGCATCGCCGGCTCGTCGACGCCCATCAGGACCGCGTCCTCGAAGGCGTCCTGCAGAGCCTGTGCCAGCTCGGCGTGATTCTCCGCCAGCATTCGCAGCTTCTCGCGGCAGGCCACCGGCGTGCCGTCGGGTTGCGGCCAGATCGAAGGCGGCGGCGGGATCATTGCGGCGCAGCGCCCGGTTTGGCGCCTCCCTGAGAGGCTCCGGGAGGCTGCCCCGCCCCTGGTGTCGGCTTCATCGCGCCAACCAGGTCGGTCACGCTGAAGATGAACTTGCCGAGCAACTGTTCAAGGCTCACCGACGACTGCGTGATGGTGATCGATTGACCCGGTTGCAGCACGGCGGAGTCGCCGCCGGGCGACAGCGACAGGTATTTGCCGCCCAGCAGGCCATCGCTGGTCACCGACGCGCTGGTGTCCTTCGGCACCTCCAGCCCGCTCCGCACCGACAGTGTCACCACCGCGAGGTAGCTCTGCGGGTCGATCTGCTCCGCGACGACGCTGCCGACCCGGACGCCGGCCATGCGCACATCGGAGCCGACCGGCAGCCCGGCGACATTGTCGAATTTCGCGGTGAGGGTGTAGCCGGAGACCGCGCTGCGTCCTGAACGCGCGACCGCGTAGCCCAGGAATCCCGCGGCCACCACCAGCACCACGGCTCCGCTCAGCACCTCGGCGGCATTGCGGCGAGCCATGACGGTGTGTCAGCCAGCCACTGTCAAGACGGGGGGCGTCAAGATGGCGGTGTCCAGGATTCGTAATCCCCGGTGGCGGCAGCGCGATGACCGCCCTCGTAGTCGTGGCCGGGGGGACGGTAGCCCGCCGCGGTGCCGGTCATGTTCGGCACATAGGGCTTCTGCCAGGGGCGGCGGGCGGTGTCCGGCAGCGGTGCGTTCGTCGTGTAGTGCAGCCAAGCGTGCCACTCCGGCGGCACGTCGCTGGCCTCCGGCACCCCGGCATAGGCAACCCAGCGCCGGATACGCCGATCATGGCGCGGCCGGCGCTCCTCATAGTAGATATTGCCGGCTGCGTCGGTGCCAACGGAGCGGCCCTTCAGCAGGGTGAACAGACGGGTGCCGATATTCATGGCGACCGATATACGAGGCCCAGGCGAAATGTCCACCGTCACACGTTATCCCCAGGATTTAGTGGCAGCGACCCCAAGTTAACACAATATACGCTTTCCGAGCCCATCGGATCGAGTCTACGATCCCGCCCCATGAAGACCCACCGCAAGATGATCGCGACCTGGCGTGGCGTGCGGATGCGCCGGGCGTTGGCCGCCGCCGAGCCGGACGCGCCGCCGCGCCAGGTTACCGTGCCTGCGTCCTGGGACGATGTGGCCGCGTCCGGGCTGGCGGAGCTGGCGGCGGGGAGCGGGCCGGCGACGCTGGCGGAGGCGGCCGAGAGCTGGATCGGCCCCCTGGCGGAAGCGGCGTCGCGCACCGGCTGGGACCCAGGCCTGAGCCCTGGGGGCAGCAACCTTGGGGGCACGCACTTGGGGCTCGCCGAACGGCTGCACCGGATGTTGCTGCTGCGCCGCGGGGCGCCTGGTCCCGCCATCTGGCGCGGCAGCGCGACGCTGATGCCCACGCTGACGCCCACGCTGACGCCCACTGCGGTGCCCACTTGGGTGCCCGGATTCACGCTCAATCTGACCGGCTTCCTGGATGACGGCCTCGGTTTCGATGCCGCCGCCTTCGCCGACGCGGTCGAGACCGCGACGATCGCACTGACCCTCGCCGCGCCGGCCGCCGACCGTCTGGCGATCGGCATGGCGGACCTGGCCGGGCTGCTGGCGGCGCTTGGCGTCGATTACAGCACCGAGCCGGCACGCGAGATCGCCCGGGCGCTGGCGGCGATTCTGCGCGGGCGGGCCGAAGCGGCCTCCGCCGTGCTGGCGCGCCAGCACGGGCTGCCCGGGTTGCTGGCGAACGACGGCCCGTCAAGCGGAGGGCCGTCAAGCGGGCGGCGGTCAAGCGAGCTGCGGTCAGGCGACGGGCTGCCAGGCGGCAGACTGCTCAACAGCGGGTCCCCAAACAGCGGGATCTCAAATGGCGGGCCTTCAAACAGCAGGCCGTCAAACGGTGGTGCGGCGCGCGACTGGCCGGCGCCCCCCGCGAGCACGGTGGTGCCCGGGCTCGCCGAGGCGGCACGCCTGGCCCGTCAGGCCGCTGCCGTCGCGGGCACACCGCGTCATGCGGCGCTGGCGGCAATCGGCGAGGCAGGAGCGACCGAGGCGCTGCTCGGGGTGGAGACCGGCGGCATCGCGCCCGCCTTCGGCCCGCTCGACGATAGCGGGGCGCTGACCCGCACCGCCCGCGCCATGCTGATTGCCGACGGTCTCACCGCCGAGGCGGCGCTGGCGGCCATGCTCGCCGGCAAGACGCTGTTTCCGCTCGTCTCTCCGGTGGCGCAGGCCGCCATGCAGGCGGCCGTCGCAGCGTTCGTGCCAATGCCCGCCGCCCGCCCGATCGTGCTGCCCGCGCCGGTGCAGCGGTCGGCCAGGCGCAAACTGCCGGCGCTGCGCACCGGCTACACCCAGAAAGCCTCGGTGGGCGGCCACAAGCTGTTCCTGCGGACCGGCGAATACGCCGACGGCCGGATCGGCGAGATATTCGTCGCCCTGCACAAGGAAGGCGCCGCCTTCCGCGCCATGATGAACAATTTCGCCATCGCCATTTCCATCGGCCTGCAATATGGCGTGCCGCTGGAGGAATTCGTCGAGGCCTT
>PLXO01000050.1 GCA_003151425.1 Acetobacteraceae bacterium | reverse complement strand
CGCCCGACCAAAACGAGAATTGCCGACTTTGATCTGCGCCATTGGTCCTGCCGGTTTGGCATGGTACATGATGGGCCAACCGGTGCACGTGAAACCAGACCCAAGGGGTTCACCAATGCTGACCGCCACCGAAATCACCCGCTACACCGCCGACGGCTACCTGCCCGGCCGCCCGCTCCTCACCGCCCACGAAACCGCGTTCTACCGCGCCGGCTGCGAGGCCGGGTGCGGCCCCATAAAACGCGACGGCACCCGCCGCCAATCCAGCAACCGGGTAAAACCCTACCTGCTGTTCCCCTGGGCCGCCGCCCTGGTGCGCCACCACCGCATCCTCGACTGCGTCCAATCGCTGATCGGCCCCGACCTTATGGTGTTCCACACCACCGTCTGGCTGAAGGAACCGTACAGCGAGACGTTCGTCCCCTGGCACCAGGACGCCACCTATTTCGGCCTGGCGCCGTTCGAGCACGTCACCGCCTGGGTCGCCCTGACCGACTCCACGCCGGAGAACGGCTGCGTCCAGATCCTCCCCCACTCCCACACCACCGGCCAGCGCCCGCATTTCGACCAGCCGGACCCGAAGGCCATGCTGTCGCGCGGCCAGACGCTGGCCGACGCGATCGACGAAAGCCGCGCCGTGGCACTGCAACTCGCCGCCGGCGAGGTGTCGTTCCATCACACGCTGGCGTTCCACCGCTCCGGCATCAATCGCACCGGCGAACGCCGCATCGGCATCGGCGTCAGCTACATCCCGACCCGCGTGCGCCATGTCGGCACCACGCGGCTGTCGGCCACCCTGGTCCGCGGCACCGACACCTACGGGAACTTCGACCACGAGCCGACGCCGCTGGTGGACGAGGACGATGCCGCGTTGGGCGCCCACGCGGACTCGGTCGGCCGCTTCTGGAAAGCCTCGGAGAGCATCCCGGCGATGGCGCTGGCGCACTGAACCGAGCCCGACTGCCCAGGCAGGCGGCACGTTGCCCAGCAAAGCGGCGGGGCGCGCTTGGGTGCGTGGCGTCGATAAAATCGACGCACGTCATGCCCGGGCTTGACTCGGGCATCCGTCGCGGCACCGTGCTGGAAGGGATGCCCGGGTCAAGCCCGGGCATGACGTGTTGCGCTGTTTGCACTACCCCCGGCACATCGATTGCATCCAGTACCCACCAACCGGGAACGCGTCCGAGCACTCGCAAGCAACAGGAGCGCGCCGATGGCCGCCAAACCCTTCCACCTCGGCTGGTTCCTGCAAGGCTCAAGCGTGCAGGCCTGGGGCGAGCCTTGGACCGGCCACATCGGCCGCACCTGGATGGTGCCCGAGCTCTTCACCGACATGGCGCGCAGCCTCGAACGCGCCTGCTTCGACTACATCCTGATCGAGGATTCTTCCTATGTCGGCGAAAGCTTCGGCGGCTCCACCGAGATCTACCTGAAGAACGCCATCGCCGTGCCGCGGCAGGACCCGTCCGTCGTCGCGTCCCTGATGACCGCCGTCACCTCGCGCATCGGCATCGTTCCGACCTTCGGCACCTACGCCTATCCGCCCTATCTGCTCGCCCGGCTGGTCGCCTCGCTCGACCAGGTCTCCTCCGGGCGCATCGGCTGGAACGCGGTCACCGGCAGCTCCGACTTCGCGGCCATGAATTTCGGCCTGCCCGGCATGCCGGAGCACGACCTGCGCTACGACATGGCCGACGAATACATGCAGGCGGTGAACGCGCTGTGGGACTCCTGGGAACCCGGCGCCATCATCGCCGACCGGCACAGCGGCGTCCTGGTCGACCCCGCCAAGGTGCGCGCGGCGAACCATGAAGGCCGCTTCTTCAAGACCCGCGGCCCGCTGAACTCCGGCCCGGCGCCGCAGGGCCGCCCGGTGATCGCGCAGGCCGGCGGCTCCCCGCGCGGGCGCCAGTTCGCGGCGCAGCACGCCGACACGATCGTTGCCCACACCAAGGGCATCGCCGCAATGAAATCCTACCGCGACGACGTGCGGGGCCGCATGACCGCCTGCGGCCGCGATCCCGATCGCTGCAAGGTGCTGTTCCTGGTCGCCCCGATCATCGGCTTCGCGCTGAAGCAGCGCGGCGTCGATCGCGCGACGCGGGCGCGCCTGGTGGATCAAAGCCTGGAATTGGTGCGCCTGCTCGGCTACCAGGCGCGTTATCCGAGGCAACTCTCGGGCGGACAGCAGCAGCGCGTCGCGCTGGCCCGTTCGATCGTGTTCCGACCTCGGCTGTTGTTGATGGATGAGCCGCTGGGCGCGCTGGACAAGCAGCTTCGGGAAAGCCTGCAACTGGAGATGCGGCGGCTGCATGCCGATCTCGGCATCACCTTCATCTACGTCACGCACGATCAGGAAGAAGCACTGACGATGTCCGATCGCATCGCGGTGATGAACGAGGGGTTGATCGCCCAGGTCGGCTCGCTCGAGGATATCTACGATCGGCCGTGCGACCGGTTCGTTGCGGCGTTCATCGGCGAATCGAATTTCCTGACCGGTGTCGTGCGCGGGTTGGAGGATGGGTTGATCGTCGCCGAGTGGGCCGGCCGCACGGTGCGCGGCTACGCGGCGACCGTGCCGTGGATCGGCGCCGAGGTCACGCTGTCGACGCGGCCGGAGCGCATGCGCTTCGTCGACACGCTGGCACCCGAAGCGGCACGCCAAAACCGCTTGCGCGCCACGGTGACCGAGGCGGTCTTCGTGGGCGAACGCTGCCGCTATCTGTGCCATGGGGAGGGCGGCCTGCCGATCGTGCTGAAGGAACCATCCGGTGCGGCAACGCGCCGCCGTACCGTCGGCGAAACGGTCGACATCGCCTGGTCGGCCGCCGATACAGTGGTGGTGTGACGGTGCGCCCGTACCATTCTCCCCCTCCCCTTGAGGGCTTGGGCCGCGAAGCGGACCAAGGGTGGGGGGAGGGGTTGGTGCCGGGGTCGCACCAAAGCCTCTCACGCGCCGACCCCTCCCCCCGCCCTTGGTCCGCTTCGCGGCCCAAGCCCTCAAGGGGAGGGGGAGAACATTACGTCCCCGCATCGCCTCATCCCGTTCCGTACAACTCCAAGCCAAACCACAACGGGCCACAACACGCCCCGCGACCCCGCCCATGAGCGCCACCGCCTCACTCGCAACGGTCCCACTGACCGCGGCCCGCCGTCCCACACGGCGCAACCTAACGCCCATCCTGCTGACCGCACCTCTCATCCTCTACATGCTCGTCTTCTACGCGCTTCCCGTCGCCGCAATGCTGCTGCGCAGCGTCGACTCCCCCCACTGGTCGCTCGACAACTACCGCCAACTCGCCCAAGACCCAGTCTTCTTCCAGGTCTTCTGGATCACGCTCCGCACGGCCCTCATCGTGACCGCCGGTACCCTGCTGCTCGGCTACCCGGTAGCCCTCGCGCTCGCCCATCTCCGCCGCGGGCCGGCTGCCCTCGTTCTCGTCCTCGTTCTGCTACCGTTCTGGACCAGCGTGCTCGTGCGCAGCTACGCCTGGATGGTGCTGCTCGGCCGCCACGGCCTGATCAACGAGGCGCTGGCCGCCGCGGGCCTGATCGATACGCCAATCAAACTGCTGAACACCTCGCTCGCAGTGCAGCTCGCGATGATCCACATCCTGCTGCCCTACATGATCCTGCCGATCGCCAGCGTGCTGAGGCAGATCGATCCCGCACTGTCGCGCGCCGCCGCCGGCCTGGGTGCCGCGCCGTTGGGCGTGTTCCGCCAGATCGTGTTGCCGCTGTCGATGCCGGGTGTCGCCGCCGGCGTACTGCTGGTGTTCGTGCTGTCGCTTGGTTTCTACATTACGCCGATGCTGGTCGGTGGCCCGCGCGACATGCTGCTGTCCATGTTGATCGCGCAACAGGTGGACCTGATCAACTGGCCCTACGCGGCCTGCCTGTCGGCGACACTGCTCGGGGCGACGCTGGCCATGCTTGCCGCCTTCCAGCGCCTGCCCGGTGTGCGTAACGTGTTGCGATCGGCAACACGATGAGCGCCACGGCGATGAGAGCTATCGCCATGCTTGCCAACGCCGTACACACCAGCGCCGTGCGTGCCACGGCTGCGAGTATTGGACGATGAGCGTCAGACGTATCGGCAACGTCGTGGTGGTCGGCGCGGTGCTGCTGTTCCTCGCGCTGCCGATCCTGGTCATCGTTGTGCTGTCATTCTCGTCCGCCAGCTATCTTACATTCCCACCGCCGGCGTTCGGCGTGCGCTGGTACCGTGAATATCTCGGCAGCAACGAATGGCTTGCCGCGACCGGACTCAGCCTGTCGGTGGCCGCATCGGTCGTCGTGCTGGCCACCACCCTCGGCACGCTCGCCGCGCTCGGCCTCGCACGACTGCCACCGCTGCTGCGCACTGTCGCCGCGGCCCTGATCCTGTCGCCGCTGATCGTTCCGGTGATAGTCGTAGCGATCGGCGTCTACTACGCGTATTCGCGCTATGGCCTGGTCGGGACCCCGGTCGGCCTCGTGCTGGCACATACCTGTCTCGCCGTCCCCTTCGTCGTCACCAGCGTCGGCGCCAGCCTCGCCGGCTTCGACCGACGGTTGGAGCAGGCGGCGCTGTCCCTCGGCGCGACTCCCTGGGGGACGTTCCGTCAGGTGACCCTGCCACTGATCCGCCCGGGCGTGCTGACCGGCGCGCTGTTCGCCTTCATCACCTCGTTCGATGAACTGGTGGTCGCACTGTTCCTGTCAGGCTCCGGCGCGGTGACCCTGCCGCGGCGCATGTGGGACGATCTGCGCTTTGCGATCGATCCCACGATCGCCGCGGTGTCCACGCTGACCATCGTGCTGACCGCGTCGTTACTTCTAGTGGTTCATCTGACGCGGCAGCGCGGCGAACGGCTGCGAGCGTCATCAGGATGAATTTTGCTGCGGTGCGCGCGTCGACTTGCTAATGTTGATCAACGATCCTGCGCCACGGCATCGCGCGGGACGCAAAACCGGGGGCTGACATGAAGCGATTAATGACCCTGATCGGGGTATTCGTTCTCTCTCTCGTTGCGGCGTCGACCGCCCCGCCGGCGGCGGCGCAGGAGTCGCAGCTCGACGTCGTGCTGAAGCGCGACAAGCTGATCGTCGGGACCTACTCCACCTCCCCGCCGCTGGCCTACATCGACGACAACGGCAATCTGGTCGGGCTCGAAATCGATATGGCACACGCGATCGCCAAGGACCTGCTTGGCGATCCCAACAAGCTCGAGTTCGTCGTGCTGCAGTCGGACGGGCGGTTTCCCGCCGCGCTGTCGGGCAAGATCGACTTCGGCCTGTGCTCGACCACCATCACCGGCGACCGCGCGGTGCGCATCGCGTTCACCCGGCCGTACCTGGACACCGGCGGCAGCATCATCGCGCGCAAGGATGCTGGTATAAAAACGGTGCAGGAGCTGAACAATTCGAAATTCACCTACGCCATCCTGAACGTGCCGCCCGCCATCGCGCGCGCGAAGGAGGTATTGCCGAACGTGGCGCAACTGCTGCTGGACAGCCCGTCGGCGCTGTTCCTGGCGGTGAAGACCGGCCGCGCCACCGCTTTCGCGATCGACAAGCCGATCGCCGATTACTACGAGGCGGAGAACCAGGACCTGATGCGGCTGGACACCACCGGCACACCATTCGCCTACGTCAGCCAGGATTCGATCTTCCTGAAACCAGGCGACTTCAAATGGTGGCTGTTCCTGGATACCTGGGTGGGTGAGCTGCGCGGCGGCTCCCGCTACGACCAATACGTGGCCTGGTACCGCAAGTGGATGAAGAAGGACCCACCCCCGCAACGGTTCTACGACTACAACAAGTACTGACACGAAGCGTGCCGTTCGATATCCATTTCCTCATCCGCCTGATCCCGGCGCTGCTCGACGGCGCCGTGATCACGGTGGAGCTGGCGATCCTGACTTTCATGATCTGCCTGGTCTGGGGCCTGCTGGTGGCGCTGGCGCAATCCAAGCGCGGACCACTGGGCTGGATCGCCGGCGGCTACATCCAGACCGTGCGCAACACCCCGCTGCTGATCCAGCTCTACATCATCTATTTCGGCTTCGCGATGGCGGGGTTCGCGCTGTCGGGCTTCCTCTCCGGCCTGCTGGCGCTATGCATCCAGAACGGCGGCTATGTCGCGGAGATCTATCGCGGCGGGTTGCAATCGGTCAGCCAGCGCCAATACGAGGCCGGCCGCGCGCTGGGAATGCGCCGCTGGACTCTCTACACCACAGTGATCCTGCCGCAGGTGGTGGCGCGCGTCATTCCACCGATGACCAACCAGGCGATCTCCATCATCAAAGACACGTCCCAGGTCGCCGCCATCGCGGTGATGGAGATGATGAAGGTCGCCGAGGTCTGGGTAGAATCCTCAGCCAACACCTATGATGTGTTCCTTGGCGTGGCACTGATCTACCTGGTGCTCACCTCGGTCGCCGGGTTCGCCGGCAAGCTGTCCGAACGCTGGCTGGCGTTTGCGCAATGAAAACCTTCGCACCCCTGCTGCACAGCTACTGGTACCTGTTCCGCGGCGCCGAGATGACGCTGCTGATGGCCGGCGCGTCCGTGCTGCCGGCGACCGCGCTAGGCGCCGTGCTGGCGCTGGTGCACGTGTTCGGCCGGCGGACCGCGCGCTCGGCGCTGCAAATCTATCTGTTCATCGTGCGCGGCATTCCGCTGCTGGTGCTGCTGACCTTCGTCTACTACCTGCTGCCGCTGACCGGCATCGATCTGCCGCCATTCTGGGGCGTCGTGATGGTGATGTCGCTCTATTACGCCGCCTTCATGAGCGAAGTGTTCCGCGCCGGCATCGAATCGCTGCCGCAGGCGCAGTGGGATGCTGCGCGCAGTCTGGGCATGACGCGGCATCTGATGCTGCGCATCGTCATCTTCCCGCAGGCGCTGCGCCTGGCCGCGCCACCCTTCGTCAGCCTGTGCGTCAGTCTGGTGAAGGCCACCTCGCTCGTCTCCATCGTCGGGCTGTGGGAACTGACGATGGCCAGCCGCGAGGTGGTGGAGCGCACGTTGGCACCGTTTCAGATCTTCATCGGCGCCGCGCTGATCTATTTCTGCATCTGCTACACCCTGGCCCTGTATGGACGGTACCTTGAGCGACGCTCCCTCGTTGGTCACTAGCGCCCCACTCACTGGCGCCCCGGCGATTGACGCCCCCTCCGCCGGGGCGCGGCCGATGCTGGCGATGACCGGCATCGTCAAGAGCTTCGGCACCAATCACGTGCTGCGCGGCGTCTCGTTGTCGGTCGCCGCGGGCGAGGTGGTGGTGGTCATCGGCCCCAGCGGCTCCGGCAAAACCACGCTGCTGCGCTGCGTCAATCTGCTGGAGGACTACCAGGAGGGGACGGTCACGGTGGATGGTGCACCGATCGGATACCGTATCGATCCGCGTTCGGGTCAGCGGCTGCGCATGTCCGAACGCGACATCGCCGCATCGCGCGAGACGATCGGCATCGTGTTTCAGAGCTACAACCTGTTTCCGCACATGACGGCGCTGCAGAATATCGTTGCCGCCCCGGTGCGCGTGAAGGGTGTGCCACTGGCGAAGGCGGATGCACGGGCGCGCGAGCTGCTGTCCCTGGTCGGGCTGTCCGACAAGGCGCAGGAATACCCGGTGCGCCTGTCCGGCGGTCAGCAGCAGCGCGTGGCGATCGCGCGGGCCCTGGCGATGGACCCGAAGCTGATGATGTTCGACGAGGTGACCTCGGCCTTGGACCCCGAACTGGTGGGCGAGGTGCTGGCGGCGATGCAGCAGCTTGCACGTGACGGGATGACGATGGTCGTGGTGACGCATGAAATGAGCTTCGCCCGCGACGTGGCAGACCGTATCGTGTTCATGGAAGGCGGCGTGATTGTCGAAGAAGGCAAGCCCGACCAGATGTTCTTCGCACCGCGCACCGAACGCGTGCGGCAGTTTCTGAAACGTTACAATGACCGCTACCGCATCTGATGGCCGGGCGGACGGGGCAAGACTCTCCCCCTCCCCTTGAGGGCTTGGGCCGCGGAGCGGACCAAGGGCGGGGGAAGGGGTTGGTGCCAATTTCACACCGAAGATTCATGCGCACCAACCCCTCCCCCCATCCCCCTCCCTCAAGGGGAGGGGGAGAGATTCTATCCGGCCCTGACGCTTGAGAAGGCCGGGGGGGGTGCACGCCCGCCGCAAAACACTGCTATACTCGCCAAAACCGACCCTAGGGGACCCTGATCTATGTCGACCACCACTCTGCCGAACGCCACTATCCTCGCCACCTACGAAGCGATGACCCCCGGCTCCGGCCGGCTCGCCGAGACCGCGCGCACCGTGCTGCCGAGCGGCCTCGCGCATGACAGCCGCAACTTCGACCCCTATCCGATCTACGTCGCCCACGCCAAAGGCCCCTTGAAGTGGGACGTCGACGGCAACCGCTACGTCGACTACTTCGGCGGCCACGGCGCGCTGATCCTCGGCCACAACCACCCCAAGGTGATGGAGGCCGTGCACGCCGCGCTCGATCGCGGCACGCATTTCGGTGCCTGTCACGAACTGGAGGTCCGCTGGGCCGAGCTGGTCTGCAAGATGGTGCCGTCCGCCGAGTGCGTGCGCTTCACCTCCTCCGGCACCGAGGCCACATTGATGGCGCTGCGCCTGGCCCGCGCCTACACCGGGCGCACCAAGCTGTTGCGCTTCCGCGGCCATTTCCACGGCTGGCACGACCACATGACCCACGGGCATCACGACCATTTCGATGGCGGCGCCTCGACCGGCGTGCTGGGCGGCGTCGCCGACAACGTGCTGCTGTGCGACCCGAACGACACCGCCGAGCTGACCAGGCTGTTCGAGCAGCACCGTGACATCGCCGCGGTGATCCTGGAACCGACCGGCGCGCATTTCGGCCGCATGCCGATCGTGCCCGAGTTCATGCGCACCCTGCGCACGCTGACCAAGGAGGCCGGCACGATCCTGATCTTCGATGAGGTGGTCACCGGTTTCCGTTGCTCGCCGGGCGGCGCGCAGCAGGCGATGGGCATCACCCCGGACATGACCACGCTGGCGAAGATTCTCGCCGGCGGCCTGCCGGGCGGCGCGGTATGCGGCCGGCGCGACATCCTGGATCTGCTGGACTTCAAGCGCACCAAGGCGAAGGGGATCGAGAAGATCTCGCATCCCGGCACCTTCAACGCCAATCCCGTCTCCGCCGCCGCCGGCGTCGCAACGCTTGAGATCCTGTCGAGCACCGATGCCTGCGCCAAGGCCAACGCCTACGGCGAGACATTGCGCAAGCGGATGAACGAGGTGCTGGAGGAGGAAAGCCTGAAATGGGCCGTGCACGGCTCCTATTCCGGCTTCCACGTCTTCACCAACCCGGACAATGCCGACATCACGCCCAGCACGTTCGACGCCGTCAAATTCATTCCGACGATGATCGGCGACAAGCGTGGTGCGGCGATCGCAGCCTCATTGCGCATGGGCATGCTGGTGAACGGCGTTGACGTGAATTCCGGACCCTCGGGCACCATCTCGGCCACGCATGGCGATGACGAGATGGCTGTCACGGTCGATGCCTTCCGCACCACGATCCGTACGCTGCGCCGCGAAGGCGCGTTGAATTGATACGAGCCTGACATCCACATCGCCTTTTGGGGGGACACAAGCAATGAACTCACTCGGTCGCCGTTCGACGTTTCGCCTACTGGCCGGATCCGCCCTGGCCGGTGTTGCCGGCCCCTATGCCGCGAGGGCGGCCGAGAAATCGGTCACCGTCGGCATCGACCTGTCGTTGACTGGTGCGGACGCGGAAACCGCCGTGCTGATCAAGAACGGTTTCATGATGGCGATCGACGAGGCGAACGCCAAAGGCGGGCCGGCCGGCTATCACATCAACGTCCTGCTGCTGGATGACGGCACTGCGACCGCCGGCCAGTACGATCCGGCACAGGCCGCGGTCAATGTCCGCAAGATGGTCGCCGATCCCACCTGCGTCGCAGCGCTGGGGCCAATGAGCAGCACGCCCGGCAAGGCCATGTCGCCGATCCTAAGCCAGGGCGGGCTTGCGACCATCACGCCGACTTCGACCAACCCGGACATCAGCGACCCGAAATTCGCCGGGCTGTATCGGCCGGCGGGCAAGGCGGTCTACTTTCGCACAGTGACCACCGATGCCTATCAGGGACCGAACCTGGCGAATTATTTCGTTGACGTGCATAAAGTGAAGACGATGTTCGGGCTGGACGACAGCGGCGCCTACGGCATCGGCATCTCGACCGCGTTCGAGAAGCAGGCGGCGAAAAAGGGCGTGACCGTGATGGGCCATGACCGGCTCGATCCGAAGGCGGCGGACTACACGACGGTGCTCACCAAGATCAAGGCGCTCAACCCGCAACTGATCTATTACGGCGGCGATGCGCAGGCCGGGGTGAAGCTGATCAAGCAGTCCTACGACATCGTGCCGAACATGCTGAAGGCCGGCGGCGATGGCTGCTACGGCGCGTCAATCCTGTCGGGTGCCGGCTTCCCGGCGGCGAACGGTTGGTATGCCACCGTCGCCAGCCCGCACATGATCGAAGACTCGGTGCTGGAGCCTTGGGTGAAGCGCTTCAGCGCCAAGTTCTCGCAGCAGCCGTCCGACTACTCCATCACCGCCTATGATAACGCGCTGGTGGTTTTGGATGCCATCGACCGGGTGGCGAAGACCGGCACGCCGGTCACCCGCGCCGCGGTGCGCGACGCGATCCAGGCGACCAAGCTGAAGACGCTGCAAGGGGTCGTTTCGTTCGACGACAATGGCGACCTGACCAATCGGATCGTCAGCATCTTCCAGGTGACGCACGACCCGAAATTCCCGCAAGACGACCTTGTGCATCAATACAAATACATCGGCGCTGCGCCGCAGGAAGGCGCCTGACTGGTGGCGACCGCGGCGCGACCGTTCTTGACCGGCCGCGCCGCGGCGGTGCTTGATTGATACGACTCGTGAAGGAACCTGACCCATGAATGACGTGCCGGCGGAGACCCGCAACACCAACCCCTATTTGGCGCTCGGCGTCCGTCCGTTCATCAACTGCGCCAGTGTGCGCACCGCGCATAGCGGCAGCCTGATGCTGCCGGAGGTGCGCGCCGCGGTCGCGCAGGCGTCGCGGCAGTTCGTCAGCCTCGACGAGCTGATGGAAGGTGCCAGCCGCCGCATCGCGGAGCTGACCGGCGCGGAGTGGGGCATGGTCACCTGCGGCAGTGCCGCCGCGCTGACACTGGCCACCACGGCCTGCGTCGCCGGCAACGATCCGGTGAAGATGCTGCGCCTGCCGTTCACCGACGGCTGGGTGAACCGCGTGATTATGCTGAAGAACCAGCGCTTCTCGTACGATCAGGCGATTCGCATGGTCGGCACGCATATCGTTGAGATCGAAACGATTGCCAATCTCGACGCGGCGCTGACCGAGCCTGTCGCGATGATCGCCGTGCTCGGCACGCAGGAGGCGGAATCGCAGGTGCGGCTGGAGGATATCGTCGAACGCGCCAAGCCACGCGGCATCCCTGTGCTGGTCGACGCGGCATCGGAACATATCGAAAAACCCAGCCCATATCTGGCACGCGGCGCCGACATGGTGATCTACAGCGGCGGCAAATTCCTGCGCGGGCCGCAAACCAGCGGGCTGTTGCTTGGCCGCAAGGACCTGATCCAGGCGGCGTGGTGCAATGCGTCGCCGCACCAGGCCTTCGCGCGCGGCATGAAGGTGTCGAAGGAAGACGTCATCGGCGTGCTGGCCGCGCTGGAAGTGTGGTTCGAGCATCGCGACCCAGCGGTGGAACTGGCCCGCTGGAACGCCGATGTTGCAACAATTGCCGGCCGCCTTGCCCTCCCCGGGGTCGGCACCGAGGTGATCCCGCCGAAAGGCGTGGTGCGCGTGCCGCGGCTGCGCGTGCACTGGGACGCGGCGAAGTACGGCCTGGACGGCGAGGCGGTGCGCCTGCGTTTGCTCGAGGGCGATCCGCGCGTAATGCTGGACGACATGGCGACCACGGCGAACTCCGTCGAGGTCGATCCGTTCGGGTTGCAGCCGGGCGAGGCCGATCAGGTCGGCCGCGCCCTCGCCGCCGCCTTGTCGGCGCCGGTCGTTGCGCATCCCGCGCCCGCGGTGCCGAAGATAGACGTGTCCGGCGCCTGGGATGTTCACGTCAGCTTCCTGCACGGCGAGCGGTCGCACCGGCTGATGTTGCAGCAACAGAACGGCGAGATCACCGGCAGCCAGAGTTCGCAGCAGTTCGATGGCCCGGTGAGCGGCAGTCTCGACGCCGACGGCGTTCATCTGACCTTCCGCACCCGGTATGAAGGCGCGACGATCTTCTATCAGTTGGATGGCGCCCTCGCTGACGGGCGGATGCAGGGCACCGTCGAGCTGGGCAGCGCCAGCGACCACCACCAGGGGCCGATCAACCGGACCCAGTTCGGCAGCGGACAGTTCCAGGCGGTGCGCGCGGGAGCCACGTGATGGACGGATTTGCCGCGATCGGCACCAGCGGCGGCCGGGCCGAGCGGCTGCGCATGCGCCAGGGCCTGTTCACCGGCCCCACCTCGGGCCTGGCGCCGGGCAACGTGCAGGCGAATCTCGTGATCCTGCCGAAGGATCTGGCCAACGACTTCCTGCGATTTGCGCAAGCCAACCCGCGCCCCTGCCCGGTGCTGGGGGTGACCGAGGCCGGCGAGCCGCACCTGCCGATGCTGGGCGAGGATCTCGACCTGCGCACCGACCTGCCGCGCTACCGCGTTTGGCGTCACGGTGAGCTGATAGACGAGCCGACCGATATCAGCCAATTGTGGCGCGACGACCTGGTGGGCTTCGCCATCGGCTGCTCGTTCTCATTTGAAGAAGCGCTGATCGAAAACGGTATCGAGGTGCGTCATATCGCCTGCGGCTGCAACGTGCCGATGTATCGCACCAACGTGGACTGCGTGCCGGCGGGCGTTTTCCACGGCAAACTGGTGGTGTCGATGCGGCCGATGAGGCCGGCGGATGCGATCCGCGCCGTGCAGATCACCTCGCGCTTTCCGTCGGTGCATGGCGCGCCGGTGCATATCGGCCTGCCGGCGCTGATCGGCATCAAGGACATTGCGAAGCCGGATTATGGCGACGCCGTGCCGGTGGGCGAAGACGAACTGCCGGTGTTCTGGGCGTGCGGTGTCACGCCGCAATCGGTGATTGCCTCGGTGAAGCCCGCGTTCTGCATCACGCACGCGCCGGGCAGCATGCTGATCACCGATCTGCGCAACGCCAGGCTCGCTGCACTGTAGCGACCGCGACGCACCGCCGACATCAAGGTGGGGCCGACACAAAGGCGGGGCCGATATACAGGTGGGGCCAAGATCAAGATGGGGCCGAAATCAAGATGGGTGACGGCCCGGCGCTGATCGCTGCGATCGAGGCGATCATCCAGCGGGATGTCGGACGCAACATCGCGCCGCTGTTCGCTGCCGCGCGCGGCGGTCTGCGCAGTGCCGTTGCGGCGCTGGCCGAACTTGGCGGCGCCGTTGGGAACGGCGACCGCGTCGCGGGCGGCACCGTCGGGGCCGGAACAGTTGGGGGCCTTGCCGTTGGGGGCGGAACGGTTGGGCTGATCACCGGGTTCTACGTGCCGGGGGGCACCCCGCCGGCGGCAGAAACCGACGGACCGGTCGCTGTGGCGCTACTGGCGCACGCGCTACGCCGCATCGGAATTTCGTGCCGGGTGTGCACCGACGCTCCCTGTGCATCGGCCTGCCGTGCCGCGCTGTCGGGCGTTGCCGATGTGCCGGTCGACGTCGTGCCGCTTGGCGGATCGGTCGATCATGTCATCGCGACCTGGCGCGCGCGCGATGTGCGGCTGGCCTTGGCGATCGAGCGTTGCGGCCGCACCACCGACGGCACCGCGCGCAACATGCGTGGCGATGATATCGGTGCCTATACGATATTGCTGGACGATCTCTTCCTGGCCGGGCCATGGGACACCATCGCGATTGGCGACGGCGGGAATGAGATCGGCATGGGTGCGCTGCCGCGCTCGCTGATCGGCGCGCATGTGGCACACGGCGAGGCGATCGCCTGTGTCACGCCGGCGACGCATCTGATCCTGTCCGGGGTGTCGCATTGGGGTGCCTACGCGCTGCTCGGCGGATTGGCGGTGACGCGGCCGGCGTGGCGGGAGGCGCTGCTGGCGTGCCTCGATCCGGAGCTGGATCGAACAATCCTGGAGACCACGGTGCGCGACGGCCCGGCGGTGGACGGGGTGACACGCCAGCGGACAGTGACGATCGACAGCCTGGACTGCGCGACGCACCATCTTGTGTTGGAATCGATTCGAACACTGGTTCGCGAAGGTGAGGTACCGTAAGTAGACGTCGCGACAAGCTACTAATTCTTTACCGGTACGATGCGCCCGCCGTCATGCCGGCGACGGCCGGCATCCACGACTTCCTAAGGTGCAGCAGTAAAAACCATTGATGCCGGCGCCTCCAACGGCATGACGGGGGCACCGTTCGTGACGGAATGGACAGGTTGGTGCGGTGCCTGAATCGGTCGTTGCTCGGCAGACTTCAATCGACTGATCCATGTCACGCCGGGTGATGACGGAGATAGTCAAGGATGACAGACACGCTCTCGGCGACACGATCCGCGATCGGCGATGCGCCGAAGCGCCGCGAGGATGCGCGTTTCGTCACCGGTCGAGGCGCCTACCTCGATGATCTCGTGTTCGACTGCATAACGCACGCGGTTCTGCTGCGCTCACCGCATGCCCACGCCGGAATCACCCGCTTGGATGTTACCGCGGCGCGCGGTGCGCATGGCGTGCTTGCCATTCTCACCGGCGACGATGCGGATGCCGACGGACTGCACCCGATGCTTCCCGTGGCGCAGGCCAACACGCAGACCGGCGAGGGGTTTGCCTTTGCGCCGCAACCGTTGCTGGCTCAGGACAAGGTTCGCTACGTCGGTGAACCGATCGTACTCATCGTCGCCGAAACGCGCGCCCAGGCGCTCGATGCCACCGAACTAGTTTCGGTCAAGTATGATCCACTGCCTGCCGTAGTCACCGCGACCGCGGCCTGTGCGCCCGACGCGCCGCTGCTGTCGTCGCTTGTTCCGGGCAATCTCTGCATGGACTGGCACGTCGGCGATGCCGCCGCGGTCGATGCGGCCTTCGGGGCGGCGGCGCACCGGGTCACGTTGCAGATCGACAACCATCGCATCGTTACCAACCCGATGGAGCCGCGCGGCGGCATCGGCACATACGACGCGGCACGCGATCACTACACGCTGCACGTCTCCAGCCAGAACATCCACGCCAACCGCGATTTGGCGGCGCACGCTCTTGGTGTCGCACCCAGCCAGGTGCGCTTCATCGCCCCCGATGTCGGCGGCGGCTTCGGCGCCAAGAACTTCGCCTACGCCGAGCACGCGCTGATCCTGTGGGCGGCGAAGCGCGTCGGTCGGCCGGTCAAATGGATCGCTAGTCGTAACGAGGTCTTTCTGTCCGACCACCAGGCCCGCGATCATCACGCCGAGGCATCGCTCGCGCTAGATGCTGACGGTGGATTCCTTGCGCTGCGCGTCGCCAGCACGGCGAACATCGGCGCCTACGTGGTGGGCAGCGCCGGCGGCGTGCAGACCAACCAGTACGCGCATCTCCCGGGCACGGTCTATGCCATCCCGGCAATCGCGCTGCGGGTGATGACGGTACTGACCAACACCACGCCGATCGGCGTGACCCGCGGGCCCGGTTTTGCCGAGATGGTCAACATCATGGAGCGGCTGGTCGATGCGGCTGCGCGACAATTCGGCTTCGACCGCGCCGAACTGCGTCGGCGCAATTTCGCCCGGACCACGCCGATGACCAACGCGTTCGGCTTCGTCGTGGACAGTGGCGACTTCGTTTGCACCTTCGATCGCGCGCTGGCGCAGGCCGACGTCGCGGGATTTGCCGCACGCCGACACGACAGCGCCGCACGCGGCAAACTGCGTGGCCTCGGCTTCGCCTATCACATCAAGGCCACCGGTGGCTCGCCGCATGAGAACGTCGATATCCGTTTCGAGGACGACGGCAGCGTGGCGCTGATCACCGGCACGCAGGCGATCGGCCAAGGGCACGAGACGACGTTTCCGCAGATCCTCGCCGCGCGCCTCGGTGTGCCGAACGCGTGCATTCGCCTGTGTCAGGGCGACACGGACCTGATCCCGACCGGCGGCGGACATGGCAGCTCACGCGCCACCTATATGGGTGGCACTGCGATCTGGCGCGCGTCGGACGCGATCATCGCCAAGGGCCGCCGCGTCGCCGCCGACATGCTGGAAACCGCCGAAGCAGACATCCATTTCGAGGACGGTTATTTCAGCGTCGCCGGCACCAATCGATCCGCCGGAATGTTGCAGGTCGCAGCGCACGCCCGCGCGCTGGGCACGCCGCTTGACACGTATCACGCCTGGACGCGCGAGCACATGACCTATCCAAACGGCGCGCATATCGCCGAGGTGGAGATCGATCGCGACACCGGCCAGGTTCGTCTGGCGCGGCTGACCGCGGTAGATGATTACGGCGTGCTGGTGAACCCGATGGTCGCCGCCGGCCAGGTGCACGGCGCGATCGCCCAAGGCGCGGGCCAGGCACTGCTGGAGCATGCGGTCTACGACGCGGCGTCCGGACAGCCAATCACCGCGTCCTTCATGGACTACGCGATACCGCGCGCCGATGATCTGCCGTCCTTCGACGTGAGCTTCAATGCCACGCGCTGCACCACCAATCCGCTGGGGGTGAAGGGAAGCGGCGAGGCCGGTGCGATCGCGCTGTTCCCGGCAATCGGCAATGCAGTGCTGGATGCGCTGGCGCCGCTCGGCGTGACCGATTTCGCCGGACCGGCGACGCCGTTCCACATCTGGCGGGCCATGCAGGGCGTCTGACGGGAGAACTCTCACCTCCCGATCGCGCCGGCCAGACAACACCAGCCTCCGGACGGCGGCGGACCGAGCAGCACTGTCTTTTCGCCTCCGGTCCCATTGCACCGGGCCGGAAAGCAACGACCCTATGGCACCCGATCCTACCGGATGCAGGAGCCGCCTCGATGAATCGGATCCACGTGTTGCACGAAAATCCCGCTTGGCTGCCGCCGCTGGCGCAAGCGTTCGACCAACGCGGCGTGCCCTGGACCGAGTGCTTCCTGCACGAGGCAAACATCGACCTCGCAGCGCCGCCGCCGGAAGGCATATTCTACAACCGCATGAGCGCGTCGTCCCACACCCGCGACCATCGTTTCTCTGCCGAGCTGACCGCCTGCGTGCTCGCCTGGCTGACGCGTTGGGGGCGGCGCGTTGTGAACGGCCCGGGCGCGCTCGATCTCGAGATCAGCAAGGTTCGGCAATACGCGCTGCTGGAGCGCCACGGCATCGCCACGCCGCGCAGCGTACTGGTGGCCGGGCGCGGTCTGATCGTCGCCGCAGCGGAACGATATTTTTCCGGGCGTCCGGTGATCCTGAAGCCCAACCGCGGCGGCAAGGGGCTAGGCGTGCGGCTGTTCCACAACGCCGCCAGCGTGGCCGCCTATGTCGAGAGCGACAACTACGAAGCGCCGGTCGACGGCGTGCAGCTCCTGCAGGAGTACGTGCTCGCCCCTGCGCCCTTCATCACCCGGGCCGAGTTCGTCGGCGCGCGCTTCCTGTACGCGGTCGAGGTGGACACAAGCGACGGCTTCGAGCTGTGTCCGGCGGATGCCTGCGCGGTGGGCGACGCGAATTGCCCAGTCGGCGCGGCGCCGCGGCAGAAGTTTCAGATCGTGGCTGACATTCCGGAGGTGCTGCGCAAGCGCCTGGAACGCTTCCTGGCCGCGGCGGGGATCGACGTCGCCGGGATCGAGTTCATCACCGATGCTGCCGGGCAAACGCTGGTCTACGACGTGAACACCAACACCAACTACAATCCGGAAGCGGAGGTGCGCGACGGCCGCGCGGGCACCGATCGGTCCGGGCCCGGTGCGATCGCCATCTATCTGGGAACGGAGCTGGCGCGGCTGCGTGAAGCGGCGTGACGCTTGGATGGTGCCGGGCCCGACACGACCTAACCCGGCCCCTCGGTTTCATACCAGCGGCCAAGGCCATTGAACGGGACGCCTTGACGGTAGATCGTCCGTCACGGATGGTAGTGACCCCGCCACTACGATGCCGCCGTATGCGGAACGGCTTGCAGCGGCGCATGACGCCGGAGCGACAGACGCAACGATGACCGATGACAAGCCCCGGCTGATTTTCTTCAATGGCAAGAATGTTCCCTACGACGACGCGCGCGTGCATGTTCTCACAACCGCATTCAAGTATGCCGCGACGATCTATGAGGGCATCCGTGCCTATCACAATGAAGAAACCGATCAGCTCTATGTGTTTCGGCTGAATGAACACCTCGAACGGCTCGCCGATTCTGCGGCGATCGCACGAATTCCCCTGCCGTATTCGGCCCACGAATTCACCGATATCCTACTCCGGCTCATTCGGGAGAACGGTATTCGCCGCGATTTGCATATCCGGCTGTCCGCCTATGTCGGCGAGGACGATGGCCGTCTCGACTCGATCGGGCCGGTTGGCGTTGCGATCGCGGCCATGCCGATGGGGCGCTATGACGCGCTCGCGCCTAACGAAGGCCTGCGCGTGTGCGTCAGTTCGTGGCGGCGCATCGGCGATGAATCGATGCCGCCACGCATCAAGACCGTCGGCAACTACCACAACAGCAGGCTCGCCCTGCTGGATGCACGCGCGGCCGGATTTCAGGATGCGATTCTCCTCGACCAGCGCGGCAAGGTCACCGAAGGACCTGGCTACAACATCTTCGTCGTCCGCGGCGGCAAGGTTCTCACCCCACCGGTGACCTACGGAATTCTTGAAGGCGTCACGCGCGACACGCTAATTCACCTGTTCGCCCGCGTCCACGGTATCCAGGTCGTCGAGCGCGAGATCGACCGCACCGAACTCTACGTCGCTGACGAGGCATTTTTCTGCGGCAGCGGCAAGGAGGTCACGCCGATCGGATCGATCGACCATCGCCCATTGGCAAGCGGCAGGCCGGGACCGTGGACCGAGCAAATTCGGGCGACCTATTTCGAGGTCGCGAAGGGCAAGCACCAGGAATACGCCGACTGGCTGCTTCCTGTGTGGTGAGTTGGCGGCCCCGGCGAGGGGATCTCGTAGCGAACAGCCTGCGGAATCGACGTCAGCCCGGATAGGATTTTCGGTGTCTGCATGTAACGATGACGTAGCTCCCGGCGCTATGGACCCCGCTCTGGTGCCTCCGCCAAGGCAAGTGGCGGCAGCGCATCGCCACCCCTCCAGCGATAGATCGCGGCCGACGCTGCCCATACCGCCAGAAAAATGCCGATCACCAGGAAGCCGACATTGGCCATGTCGTCATTGATCGCGGCAATCAGCGCCCATATGCCGCCACGCAGCCCCAGTTCCCCGCCGATCAGGCCAAGCGCCTCCACGGCGCCGATCACCAGCGCAACGATCACCGACGCCGCGGTGATGGTCAGGTTGTACCACAGCTTGCGGATCGGGCGGACGAACGCCCAGGAATAGACGCCCAGCATCAGCACGCCGTCGAGCGTGTCGATGAGGCTCATTCCGGCGGTGAACAATGTTGGGAAAACCAGGATGTGCCACGCCGAGACACCCTGCGCCGCCTGGGTAGCCGCGATGCCGAGCACCCCCACTTCCGTGGCGGTGTCGAAACCAAGCCCGAACAGGAAGCCGACCGGATACATGTGCCAGCTCCGGCTGACCGCGCGGAACACCGGCCGCAACAGGCGAGCAAGCAAGCCGCGTCCGTTCAGCAGCGTCTCCAGCGCTTGCTGATCGAGTGCGCCGCCACGAGCGACAGCGCGAAAGCTCCGCCAGATGCCCGGCAGGACGGCAAGGTTGGCGAGCGCGATGAGCAACAGGAACGTGGCCGAAACGGTCGTGCCGATCACGCTGCCCACCGCCTGCAACGCGTCCCAGCGACCCTGCAGGCTGCTGGCCGCCGCGGCGACCACCACCGAAACGAGCACCACCACGGTCGAATGTCCGAGCGAGAAGAAGAAGCCGACGCTGACCGGCCGCCTGCCGTCCTGCATCAGCTTGCGCACCGCGTTGTCGATCGCGGCGATGTGGTCGGCATCGACCGCGTGCCGCAGACCAAATACCCAGGCCAGCAGCGCGAGGCCCAGCAATGCCGGCCTCTGGGCGAACGCCGCCCACGCCCAGAGCCAGGCGGCAATGTTCGCGCCGACCAGCAGCGCATAGAGTCCCCACAGCCTTGATCGAAGGCTCATGCCGGGACACCCGTGCGCGCATGCTGCGCGGACAGAAAATCATACCAGGCCTGCATGCCTTCGCCCGTCTCGGCGGACAGCAGCAACACTTGCAGATCGGGGTTGATCTGCCGCGCATGATCAATGCAACGCCGCACGTCGAAGCGCACATACGGCAGCAGATCGAGCTTGTTGATCAGCAGCACGTGGCCGGCGCGAAACATGTGCGGGTATTTCAGCGGCTTGTCGTCACCTTCCGTGACCGAGACGACAACCACCCGCGCCTGCTCGCCGAGATCGAACAGCGCCGGGCATACCAGGTTCCCGACATTCTCGATCAGCAGCACCGAGCCGCGTGATAAACCCAACCGCTCGATGCCATGTGCGACCATGTGGGCATCGAGATGACAGCCGGTGCCGGTGTTGATCTGCACCACTGCGGCACCGGTGGCACGGATCCGGTCGGCATCGGCCGACGTGGCCTGGTCGCCCTCCAGCACACTGATCGGCACGGTGTCCCGCAGCTCGCGAATGGTGCGTTCCAGGATGCTGGTCTTGCCGGCACCGGGGGAGCTCATGAGGTTGACGGCGAACACCTCACGGCCGGCGAACCAGCCGCGGTTGCGCTCGGCCAACAGTTGGTTCTTTGACAGGATGTCCTGCTCCAGCGACACGGTCCGCCGTTGCGGCGCCGGTTCATCGTGGTGATGGTGCCCGTGGTCATGGTCGCGGTCGGGCGCGTGGTCGTGGTCGTGGTCGTGGTCGTGAGGGTGGTCATGCCCGTGCGCGTGGTGATCGTCATGACCGTGCCCGTGACCGTCGTCATGCCCATGCCCATGTTCGTGTTGATGCGCAGGCCCGTGCCCGGCATGCACGTCCGCCCCGTCGATCGTCACCGCGTCCGAACCGCAACCACACGTCGTGCACATCACGCGATCTCCATGTCCTTTACCCGCAGCTCATTGCCGGCGACGATGCGCAGCAGGCCGCCGCAATCGCAGCGGCCGTACGGCGACGACAGTGCCAGCGTGCCCCCGCACGTCTCGCATATCGCGCGGCCGGCCGTCTCCAGGATTTCCAGTTCGGCGCCCTCTGCCGCGGTGCCCTGGGCGCAGACCTCGAAGCAGAAGCGTAGTGAATCCGGCAACACGGCCGAAAGCTGACCGATCTCAATCCGAACACGCAATATTCTGGCGCCGGCGGCGCGCTCTGCGCACGCCTCAACGACCGCGGTGGCGATGCTCAGCTCGTGCATGTCAGCAGATCCGCGGCAATTGCTCGCCGACCAGCATGTCGACGATGCGCTCTCCGCCAAACGCGGTTTCCATCACCACCATCCCGGTCGGCTCGCGCGTCACCTCGCCGATGATCGCCGCCTCCGCGCCCACGGGATGGGCGCGCATGGCGGCGAGCACGCGCGCGGCGTCCGGCGCCGGAACGATCGCGACCAGCTTTCCCTCGTTCGCCAAGTACAGCGGATCGAGGCCAAGAATTTCGCAGGCGCCACGCACCATCTCGTGGATCGGCAGGGCGCGCTCGCGGATTTGGATCCCGACGCCGGAGCTGGTGGCGAATTCGTTCAAGACGGTGGCAACGCCGCCGCGCGTCGCGTCACGCAGGCAGCGCGTTGCGGGGCAGGCGTCGAGGATGGCCGCAACCAACCCATGCAGCGGCTGGCAGTCGCTCTCGACGTTCGCCTCCAGCGCAAGCTGGTTGCGAGCGATCAGGATCGCAACGCCATGTTCGCCCAGCGCACCGCTGGCGATGACCGCGTCCCCCGGCCGCGCATTGGCGGCCGACAATGCGATACCGGCCGGGATCACGCCGATGCCTGTCGTGTTGATGAACAGTTTGTCGGCCGCGCCCCGTTCCACCACTTTTGTATCGCCCGTAACGATCTCCACCCCGGCACGATCCGCCATCCGCCGCATGCTAAGTGCGACACGCCGCAACGTTTCGACCGACAGACCTTCCTCCAGCACCATGCCGCAGGACAGGAACAGCGGCCGTGCCCCGCTCACCGCAAGGTCGTTCACCGTGCCTGCAACCGCCAGCCCACCGATATCCGCGCCCGGGAAGAACAGAGGATCCACCACGTAGCTGTCAGTGGTGAATGCCAGCCGGTCACCGTGGCGGCCCATCTTCGCCAGCGACAAGATCGCGCTGTCTTCCAGCGCGTCGGACCCTGCTTTACCGAACGCGCCAAGGAACACGTCCTCGATCAGCGCGCGCATCGCCTTGCCGCCGCTGCCGTGCGACATGTTGATGTGGGCGTCGCGCACCCGCGCGTTCATGCCGGAACAACTGCGGCGCGGCTACGGGGGCCGTAACTATAATACGCAGCGCAGGCGCCTTCGCTGGAAACCATGAGCGAGCCGAGCGGCGTCTCCGGCGTGCAGGCGGTGCCAAACACCTTGCACTGGTGTGGCTTGATGACGCCCTTCAGCACCTCGCCGCACTGGCAGGATCGCGGGTCGGCGATGCTGACGTTGGGTACGCCGAATTTTCTCTCCGCATCGAACGCGGCGTACTCGGCACGGACGCGCACGCCGGAATGATCGATCGAGCCCAGTCCGCGCCACTCGAAGAATTCCCGCAGCTCGAACACCTCGGCGATGGCGGCCAGCGCGCGCGCGTTGCCGTCCGCCGGCACGACGCGGCCATACTGGTTCTCGACCTCGCACCGCCCCTCGGCCATCTGTTTCAGTACCATCCAGGTCGATTGCAGCACGTCGAGCGGTTCGAAGCCGGCAATGGTGATTGGTTTCCGGTAGTGCCGGGCGATGAAGTCATACGGCCTTGTGCCGATCACCATGCTGACGTGACCAGGCCCGAGAAACCCATCCAGCCGCAGATCGGGCGAATCGAGAATCGCCTTGATGGTCGGAATGATGGTGATGTGGTTGCAGAACAGCGAGAAGTTGCGAACACCCTGCGCGCGGGCCTGGATCAGCGTCATCGCCGTGCTCGGCATTGTGGTTTCGAATCCCAGCCCGAAGAAAATCACCTCCCGGTCGGGATTCTTGCGGGCCAGCGCCAGAGCGTCCAGCGGCGAATAGACCATGCGCACATCCGCGCCCTCGGCCCTCGCCTTCAGCAGGCTCTTGCGCGAGCCAGGCACCCGCATGGCGTCGCCGAACGTGGTAAGGATCACCTCCGGCCGCTCGGCCAACGCCACGCAGTCATCAACGCGGCCCATCGGCAGAACGCAGACCGGACAGCCTGGGCCGTGCACGTACTCCAACGCGTCGGGTAGCATCTGCTGGATGCCGTAGCGGAAGATCGTGTGGGTGTGGCCGCCGCACACCTCCATTACCTGCAACGGCCGCCGCCTGGTTGCCGGAATCCGCAGCAATAGTCTGCCAATATCCCGCACCAGCATGCGCGCCTTGTCGGGGTCGCGGAATTCGTCGACGTATTTCATTTCGGTCGATCCAGCAGCCCGCCGCGATCCTCAGCGAGCAGCGTGTGCACCAAATCCCACAGAATGTGATAGATCGTCAGATGGGTTTCCTGGATGCGATGGATGCTGTCGCTCGGCACCACCAGGCAGTGATCCAGGTCGCCGCTCTGCGCCATCTTGCCGCCGTCGTGACCGGCCAGGCCGATGGTCACCATCCCCAGCTCCTTCGCCTTGGCGAAAGCGGCCATGATGTTGTCCGAGCTGCCGCTTGTTGAAAATCCGATCAGCCCGTCTCCTTGTCGCGCTAGCGCAATGAGCTGACGCAGGAAGATGTGGCCGAAGCCGATGTCGTTGCCCACCGCGGTGACCATTGCCATGTCGCAGGCGAGGTTGACCGCGGTCAGCGCGGGACGCCCGGCGGTGACCGGGTGCATGAACTCGACGGCGAAATGCGAGGCGTCGCAGCTCGAGCCGCCGTTGCCCATGCTGAACATGCGGCCCTGACGGCGGTAGACGCCGGCAATCGCGTCGGCGACCGCAACGACCGCCGGCCCGTGCGCGGCGAAGTAGCGCTGCTTGACCGTCACGCTGTCCTGCGCTTTCTGCCGCACCGACTCCAGCAATGCCGCGCGCATCGCATCAGGGTCCTGTCGCGCGCCGTGCAGGAACGGATACAGCCCTTTCAGCGACGGATTCTCGGACATCGCCACTCCCCTACGCGGTGCCGGGTTCAGACTGCATCGCATCCAGCTCCGCCTGCATCTCTCCCAGCTCCTGCAGCAGCGCCAGGGTGCGCGCCGCCTCGTCGGCATCGATCCGGCTCATGGCGAACCCCACGTGCACCAGCACCCATTCGCCGATACATGCCTCGGCCGGCCGGTCATCGAGGATGAAGCTGACATTCACCGGGCGCCGCACGCCGCCGACCTCGACCATGGCCAGCGCGTCCGCGGAGTCTATTACGGCGACGATCCGTCCGGGAATGCCCAGGCACATGCGCTTCAGTCTCCTTTTGCGTCGCCGGCGAGCATGCGGGCCGCTGCAACTGCCGCTTGACCGAGTGCCAGTCCGCCATCGTTGGCCGGCACCGACCGATGCGTCAGCACCTCCAGCCCTTGCGCCGTCAGATGCCGCATCACCTGCTCGAGCAGCAGCCTGTTCTGGAACACCCCGCCCGACAGTGCAACGCGCCGGGTCACGCGCAGCACCGCCACCATGCGCGCGATGGCGATCGCGAGGCCGGCATGGAATCGCGCGGCGATGACAGGAACTGGCGTGTCCGCAACGATATCGTCGAGCAGCGCAGCCCACATCGGCGTCGGGTCCAAATGTAGCAGGCCGGCGGAGGGCGCTTCGGCAATGGTAAACGGATACGCGGCGCGGTCGTCGGCCACCGCGGCGTTGTCGGCCACCGCTTCAAGCAACATCGCGGGCTGACCTTCATACAGCGCGTGATCGCGACAGAACCCAACCGCGGCGGCGACCGCATCGAACAGGCGTCCGCAGGAACTGGCAAGCGGTGCGTTGACGTGGCGCGCGATCATTCCACCCAACACCGCAACTGGCTTGCCCGCAAGATAGAAACCGAGTTCGGTCCGCCCGTATTTAACAACAAAGCCCGACC
This sequence comes from Acetobacteraceae bacterium, assembly GCA_003151425.1. Classification (GTDB taxonomy): domain Bacteria; phylum Pseudomonadota; class Alphaproteobacteria; order Acetobacterales; family Acetobacteraceae; genus Palsa-883. Next base: position 28,242 of record PLXO01000050.1, on the reverse strand, counting down.
AACCAAGTGCCGTGACGATGTGCGCATAAGTATTGCGCCACGGTTCGCGGGTCGCCTGGGCACCGCCCGGCATCGCCACCGGCTTGAAGCAGGCCAGTCGGTGAAAGCGCCGGTAATCGCCGAGCAGGAACTCGCCGCCCCAGATCGTGTCGTCGTCGCCCCAGCCCAGCCCATCGAGCACGACTCCCAGTACGGGTTCGGCATCGAGCGGCACGCCGTTCTCCGCCATGCAGGCCGCAAGATGTGCGTGATGGTGCTGCACCGATATGACCGGCAGCGCATCATGCCCGGCGAGTTCGCGTCCCAGCTTGGTGGACAGGTAGTCCGGGTGGCGATCGACTGCGACCGCTTGCCGCGCGTGCGCGAAAAGCTCGCAATATTGTTGGATCGATCGGCGATAGTCGGTGAAGCTTGGCGCGTTCTCCAGATCGCCCATGTGATGCGACAGCACCACTTCGCCGTCGCGCAGCAGGCCGAACGTGCTTTTCAGCTCGCCACCCATCGCCAGCACCGGGGGCGCGGCCGTGAAGCCATGCGGCAGCGGCAGTGGTGCGGGGGCGTAGCCGCGGGCACGTCGCAGCACGCGGACGGCGCCGCCCATCACCCGCACGACCGAGTCATCCACCCGTCGCGCAATGTCGCGGTCATGCAGCAGGAAGTTGTCCGCAATGCCGCGCAGCCGCGTGAGTGCCTCGTCGTTGCCGATGCATTGCGGTTCGTCGGCAAGGTTCCCGCTGGTCATCACGAGGGGGCGATCGAAGTCACGCAGTAGCAGTTGATGCAGCGGCGTGGATGGCAGCATGAATCCAAGCGATGCCAAGCCGGGGGCGACGCCGGGCAAGGTGGAAGCATCGAAAGAAATTCCGCCTCTTTCAAAGGGAGGGGGAGTGTCTTTCGATGCTTTTGCCTGTAGCACCACGATCGGCGCGGCCGGGCTTTGCAGTGCCGCACTGTCGGCATCTGTCACGACGGCGTAGCGGCGGATCACCTCTACATCGCGTGCCATCAGCGCGAACGGCTTGGCATCGCGCTGCTTCGCCTGGCGCAGCCGCGCAACCGCCATCGCATCGGTGGCGTCGCAGGCGAGATGAAACCCGCCCAGTGCCTTCACCGCGACGATGCGGCCCGCCAGCAGCAGCGCGTGCGCCGCATCAACAGCATCGCCACCCGCCGCCTCCGGTACCAACCACACCCGCGGCCCGCACGCAGCACAGGCGATCGGCTGCGCGTGGAAGCGGCGGTCCGCCGGATCGCGGTATTCGGCCGCACACGCGGCACACATGCGGAACGATCGCATCGTGGTCGTGGCACGGTCGTACGGGATCGCCTCGATGATCGACAGCCGCGGTCCACAATGGGTGCAGTTGGCGAATGGATAGCGGTAGCGGCGCGCCTCCGGGTCGAATATCTCATCCCGACACGCTGGGCAGATCGCCGCGTCTGGCACCACGCCGGTATGAATCTCGCCTGACCGGCTCTCGATGATCCGGAAGTCGGGACAGTCCGGCGCAGCGCAAACCGGCGTGCGTTCGATGCCGTCGATGCGGGCAAGCGGCGGCGGCGCGCGCTGCAACGCGTCGACTAGGCCGGCGATGTCATCCGGCGCGCCACACAGCAACGCGCTCACCCCGGCGCTATCGTTGCCGACCCAGCCACGCAGCCGGAATTGGCGCGCCAGACGCCAGACCGTGGGGCGGAAACCGACGCCCTGCACCAGGCCGCGCACGCGAACCAACTCGGCACAATCCCCATCCCGTTGCGACAGGGGATCGTGATCAGAAGACGCGACGGCCAGCAGCACCGGCGTCATTTCACGTCGAGCTGATTTTGATATAGCGCGCCGCATCCTTCGCGTTCACGCTGGCCGCCGTAATCACCGCATGGGCCAGCAAGCCGAGCCCGGTCTTCCATCCCATCACACTTTCCTCTCCTTGTCCGTTAAGTTTCCGTTTGTAGCCGTCGCACCAGCGCTTGCACGGCCGTGATGGCCGATTCGATCGTGGCGGCAGCCGGCGGACTGAGACCCATCACACCGTCTACGCCGCCCAGTATCTCCAGCTCGCATGCGACCAAGTACACCGGCGACGCGGCGACGCTCCACGCCCGCGCCAGTGCCGCAACCGGGCCCAAGCCATGCGGCGATGCGACCGTTCGAACGCGTCTCGGCCAACCCCAGCCACATCGCTTGGGGATAGTAGTGCTGCATCACTTCGTGCCACACAAGCGCGGGCAGATGATATGTCGCATCTTCACGCGGTGCACAAGAAACCCCGCGACGTGAAGATGAGAGAGAAGGAATTGGAATGTTGCCAATACACCCGGTTATTGGCGGCGGTGCAAAAGTCGCTTGGTAGGACAAAGCGCTTCGCCGTCACCCCGCGACAGTGAGCGGAATTAGCCGTTGACGCTTGCCGTTGGTGTCGTTCCACCATATGACGAGGGGCCGGCAGATCCGGGAGGGCCCAAGGATGAAAATCGTCGACATCGGCGTGCGCGTCTTCCGCCATGTCTCGACGCAGGTGCGCGACAGCGATGGGCATAGCCATCCCGGCGACGCACATGACGCGCGCCAGGCGCTGCTCACGATCACCGACGATGACGGCAGCGAGGGGCACTGCCTAAGCCCGGTCCAGGTCGTGCGGCCGCATCTGATCGACGGCTTTGTCCGTCATGTTCTGGTCGGTCAGGATCCGTTCGATCGAGAGCGTATCTGGCAGGAACTTGCCCATTGGCAGCGCGGCAGCACCGGCCAGCTCAGCGACCGCGCGCTCGCCATCGTCGAGATGGCGCTATGGGACCTGGCAGGACGCAAACTTGGACTGCCGGTCTACAAGTTGATCGGCGCGTATCGTGACAAAGTGCCGGCCTACGGCAGCACCATGTGCGGTGACGAAATGAAAGGCGGCCTCGCCACGCCCGAGGATTATGCACGCTACGCCGAGTGGCTGCTTGGCCGCGGCTACAAGGCGATCAAGCTGCACACATGGATGAAGCCGGTTTCCTTCGCGCCCGATCCCAGGATGGACGTGAAGGCCTGCGCCGCGGTGCGCGAGGCGGTCGGACCGGACATCCCGCTGATGCTCGACGCCTATCACGGCTATTCCCGCAGTGATGCGCTGTGGCTCGGCCGGGAGCTGCAGAAGCTGGGATATTATTGGTACGAAGAACCAATGAACGAGGCGTCGATGAGCTCATACGCCTGGCTCGCGGCCAATCTGGACATTCCCGTCATCGGACCAGAGTGCATGGAGGGGAAGTTCCACACCCGTGCCGAATGGATCAAGGCAGGTGCCTGCGACCTGAGCCGCACGGGCGTGCATGACGTGGGCGGGATCGGGCCAAGCCTGAAGATCATCCATCTGGCGGAGTCCTTCGGCATGGACTGCGAGGTGCATGGCGGCGGTGCCGGCAATCTGACATTGACCGCGGTGCAGAAGAACGGCCGCTGGTACGAGCGCGGCCTGCTGCATCCCTTCCTGGACTACGACGAGGTTCCGGAATACCTGAACGCACGCCCCGATCCGATGGATGCGGATGGATTCGTGCACCTGTCGCGGCTTCCAGGCTTGGGCGATGACATAAATTTCGAGTACATCAACAGCAATCTGGTATGAAGGGCCGCGGTGTTGGCCGCACGCCGCACCGATGACTCCCGCGCAGGTTGACCTTGCCGGCGCAATGACCAAGACTGCGGCGGTTCAAACAAACGGGTGCAAGACCATGCAGACGAGCCGACTTATGGCGCTTGGGTTATTGCTCGTGCTTGGCATGTCGGCAGCGCGGGCCGACACGCTGGCGGTGTGTACCGAAGCCAGCCCCGATGCGCTCAATGCGCAGCTCAGCACTGCCAATACCAGTTTCGACGTCAGCGAGCAGATCGCCGATCGACTGGTGGAAATGCAGATCGGCGGGTCGGAACTGGTGCCCGGCCTGGCGGAATCCTGGACCATCTCACCGGACGGGCTGACCTACACGTTCAAGCTGCGGCATGGCGTCAAGTGGCAGTCGAACGCCAGCTTCAAGCCGACGCGCGACCTTAACGCCGACGATGTCGTATTCAGCTTCACCCGCATGTTCGACAAGTCGAACCCGTTCTATCAGAGCGCCAACGGCAACTTCCCCGAATTCGTCGACCTGGTGGCACCCAACCTGCAGTCGATCGACAAGATTGACGATTACACTGTGGTGCTCAAGCTGAAGGCGCCGCTGGCACCACTGCTGCCGTCGCTGTCGATGCAGCCGTTCTCCATCCTCTCGGCCGAATATGCGGCGGCGCTGCAGAAATCCGGCAAGCTCGGCGCGCTGGATCAGGAACCGATCGGCACTGGCCCATTCAGCTTCGCCAGCTACCAGAAAGACGCGGTGATCCGCTTCCGCGCCTTCCCCGACTTCTGGGGCGCCAAGGGCGCGCAGCCGGATCGTATGGCCAAGGTGGACAACCTGGTGTTTGTGATCACGCCCGATGCCTCGGTGCGTTACGCCAAGCTGCGCACCAATGAATGCCAGATCGCGCGCTATCCAAACCCGGCGGACCTGCCGGCGATGCGCGCCAACCCCGATCTCAAGGTGCAGGAAGCCGCGATCGCCGGCACCAATTATATCCGCTTCCGGGTCGATCGGAAGCCGCTGGACGACAAGCGTGTGCGCCTGGCGCTGGCGCAGGCAATCGACATGCCCAGCCTGGTGAAGGCGGTGTTCCAGGGCGGCGGCACGGTGGCGGCCTCGTTGGTACCGCCATCGCTGTGGGGCTACGACGAGTCGCTGAAGCCGTACAAATACGACCCCGACGGCGCGAAGAAGATGCTGGCGGAGGCGGGTTATCCAAACGGCTTCACCATCGACCTATGGGCGATCCCGGTGGTGCGTGCCTACATGCCGAACGGACGCCGCACCGCCGAAATGATCCAGGCCGACTGGGCCAAGATCGGCGTCACCGCAAATATCGTCACCTACGAATGGGGCGAATACCTCAAGCGCTCACGCGCCGGCGAACCGAGCGTCGGCATGCTCGGCGGCACCTGGGACTATCCCGATCCGAGCGAAATTTTGCTTGGCTTTGTCTGCGATTCGCCCGGCAATGCGATCCATTGGTGCAACAAGGCCTATACCGACGCGGTGCAAAAGGCGAACGTCGTCAGCAGCCAGGCCGAGCGCGCGCAGCTTTACGTTGCCGCGGACGAGGCGGTGTATAATGACGTGCCGCTGGTCCGGCTGGCCGACGTCAAGGCCTATGTCCCCGTGCGCAAGAACGTCGAGGGCTTCAAGCTGCACTTCCTCGGCGGTCAGCCGTTCGGCGGCGTCTCGCTCGGCAAATAGGGAGCCCACGTCATGCAACTTGCCCTATCCACCTGGCAGGAGGTCGAGGAGTATCTGCGGACCTCGCGCGGGATCATCATTCCGATCGGCTCGACCGAACAGCACGGCCCGAACGGTCTGATCGGCACCGATCATCTCGATGCCGAATTTGTCGCCAAGGGCGTCGGCGACAAGATCGGCTGCCTGGTCGCACCGACGCTGACCATCGGCATGTCGCAGCACCATCTTGGCTTCACCGGCTCGGTCACCCTGCGGCCCTCGACGCTGATGGCCGTGGTCGGCGACGTGGTACACTCGCTGCTGCGCCACGGCTTCGAGCGATTCCTGTTCATCAACGGCCATGGCGGCAATGTCGCCACCGTGACCGCGGCGTTCGACGAAATCTACACCGCCATCTCGCTGCGCGGCGAGCAGTCGCCGGTGCGCTGCAAGATGCAGTTCTGGTCCGCCGGCCCTCGCTGCCACGCCCTGGCGCAGGAGCTGTACGGCGACGCCAACGGCAGCCACGCCACTGCCGGCGAGGTTTCGCTGGCGCAATACTACCAACCGCACGCGATCAAGCACGCGCAGATGTCGCCGAAAATCGCTCCACGCAGCAACGGATTCTTTGACAGCGCCGATTACCGCCGCCGTTTCGCTGACGGTCGGATCGGCTCCGATCCGTCGCTGTCCTCGCCCGAGCACGGCGAGCGCCTGTATGAAGCGGCCGTCGAAGACATGGCGGAGCTGTACCGCGAATTCACCGCGGACTGACCCGCCTGGACGCACCACACGAACAGTTTCCAGAAATGAGCCGGGCGTAACGTGGCCGCGTTCCTCGGCCGCCGGCTTGGACTGGTATTGGTGACGTTCTTCGGAATCACCGTGTTCGCCTTCGGCCTGATCCACATGATCCCGGGCGACCCGGTGACGCTGATGTTCGGCGAGCGCAACGTCGATCCGGCGCAGCTCGCCGACCTGCGCGCGCGGCTCGGCCTCGACCGGCCGCTGATCGCGCAGTATGGCCTGTATGTCTGGCGTGCGCTGCACGGCGATCTCGGCCAGTCGCTGGCGACGCACGACAGCGTGATGCGCGAGTTCCTGACCTATTTCCCGGCGACCATGGAACTGGCGGTTTCCGCCATGCTGCTGGCGATCATGTTGGGCGTCCCCGCCGGCATCATCGCGGCGCTGCGTCGCGGCGGCACCACCGATTATTCCGTGATGGGTCTCGCGCTCACCGGCTATTCGATGCCAATCTTCTGGTGGGCGATCCTGCTGATCCTGCTGTTCTCGGTCACCCTTGGCGTCACGCCGGTCAGCGGCCGGGTCGACATCGCCTATGACATTCCGCCCGTCACCGGCTTCATGTTGATCGACAGCCTGTTGTCGGACGATCCGGGAGCGTTTCGGTCTGCCGTTTCGCATCTGATCCTGCCCGCGGTGGCGCTGGGAACCATTCCGTTGGCGGTGATCGCGCGCATGACGCGGTCCGCAATGCTCGAGGTGCTGAACGAGGACTATGTGCGCACCGCCCGCGCCAAGGGTCTGTCGCCACTGCGCGTCGTGGGACTGCATGCGCTGCGCAACGCCCTGATCCCGGTGATCACCGTGATCGGCCTGCAGGTCGGTTCACTGTTCAGTGGCGCAGTACTGACCGAAACGATCTTCGCGTGGCCCGGCGTTGGCAATTGGCTGATCCACGGCATCGGCCGGCGCGACTATCCGGTGCTGCAAGGCGGCATCCTGGCGGTCGCGACGATCGTTATCCTGGTGAACCTGACCGTCGATATTCTGACGGGCCTGGCAAACCCGCGCATTCGGCACCGGCGATGAGCGCCACCGCCGGTGTCGCGCCGCAGCCGCTGTTGGCGGATTTCGCGCGCCACTTCAGCACCGGGCGCGGCGGCATGGTCGGCCTGGGTTTGGTGACGTTGCTGATCCTGGCGGCAATCTTCGCACCGCTGCTGGCACCCTATCCGCCGGACGAGCAGATGCGCGATGCCATCCTGCATGCCCCGACGTGGTTCAGCGGCGCCTATCCGCTTGGCACCGACGATGTCGGGCGCGACGTGCTGTCGCGCTTGCTGTATGGCGCAAGGCTGTCGCTGTCGATCGGTGCGATGGTGGTGGCACTTGGGGCCATTGTCGGCACGCTGCTCGGGTTGATCGCAGGCTTCGCCGGCGGCGCGATCGATGCGCTGGTGATGCGATTGATGGACATCATGCTGGCGCTGCCGACGCTGTTGCTGGCGATCGCGGTGGTGGCGGTGCTCGGCCCCGGGCTGACCAACGCGATGCTGGCGGTGGCGATCGTTTTGCTGCCGGCTTTCGTGCGGTTGACCCGCGCCGCGGTCATGGTGGAGCTCGGCAAGGACTACGTCGCAGCCTCGCGCATGGCGGGCGCCGGTCGACCGCGACTGATGTTCCTGACCGTGCTGCCGAACTGCCTGGCGCCGCTGATCGTGCAGGCGAGTCTGGGTTTCTCCAGCGCCATCCTCGATACCGCGGCGCTTGGCTTCCTTGGCCTCGGCGCGCAACCGCCGACGCCGGAGTGGGGCACCATGCTGGCCGACGCGTTGCAGTTCGTGCAAAGCGCCTGGTGGGTTGTGACGTTCCCCGGTCTGGCAATCCTGCTGACCGTGCTCGGCTTCAACCTGGTCGGCGACGGGCTGCGCGACGCGTTGGATCCAAGACTGAAACTAGGATGAGTCTGCTGCAGATCCGTAACCTGAACGTTACGTTCCCCACGCGGCACGGTCCGGTGCACGCGGTCGAGGGCGTCGATCTCGACGTGGCGGCCGGCGAGGTGCTTGGCATCGTCGGCGAATCCGGCTCCGGCAAGTCGGTGGCCATGCTGGCGGTGATGGGGCTGATCCGCCCGCCCGGCCGGGTCAGCGCCGAGGTCCTGCGGTTCAACGACCGCGACCTGCTGGCGCTGTCGCCGCGCGCCCGGCGCCAACTGGTCGGCAAAGATCTGGCGATGATTTTCCAGGAGCCGACGACCAGCCTCAATCCATGTTTCACCGTTGGCTGGCAGATCGGCGAGGCACTACGCGTGCACCTGGGTCTGTCGCGCGCCGCATGCCGTGTCCGCACCATCGAACTGCTGCGTCAGGTCGGCATTCCGGCACCGGAACAACGGAGGTCGGCGTTCCCGCATCTGCTGTCCGGCGGAATGAACCAGCGGGTGATGATCGCCATGGCAATCGCCTGCAATCCGCTTGTGCTGATCGCTGACGAACCGACTACCGCGCTGGATGTCACCATCCAGCAGCAAATTCTTGAACTGCTCGCGGAGTTGCAGCGCCAGCGCGGCATGGCGCTGGTGCTGATCACGCACGACATGGCGGTGATCGCCGATACCGCGCATCGTGTCCAGGTGATGTACGCCGGCCAGACGATGGAGGGCCGACCGGCCGACGCGCTGCTGACCGCGCCCGCCCACCCCTACACGGCGGCGCTGCTCGCTGCGTTGCCGGAACGGGCGGATGCACGCCGGCGTCTTGCCACGATCCCGGGCGTCGTGCCGGGCATCGCCGATCGCCCCGCCGGCTGCCTGTTCGCGCCGCGCTGTCGTTTCGTTTTCGAACGATGCCGCGAGCGCCCGGCACTGACCAAGCTGCCCGACGGCGCGGTGCGCTGCCACGCCCCGCTATGAGCCTGCTCGCCGCGCATGACCTGACGCGCGTCTACCCGGTCCGCGTCGGACTGCTGCACCGGCCCGTGCCGTTGCACGCGGTCAGCGAGGTGTCGTTCATCCTGCAGCCGGCCCGTACCCTGGCGGTGGTGGGTGAAAGCGGCTGCGGCAAGTCCACCCTGGCACGCATGGTCACGCTGCTGGAACGGCCGACCAGCGGAACGATCACCCTCGATGACAAGCCCGCCGATGCCAGCGACAGCACGATGCGCCGCGCGGTGCAGATGGTGTTCCAGGATCCGTACGGCTCGCTCAACCCACGCCGCACTGTCGCCGGCATCCTGGAGGAACCCCTGACGATCGCCGGCACGCCGCCGGCCGAGCGGCGGGAGGCAGCGCTGGCGATGATGGCACGCGTCGGGCTGCGCCACGACCAGGCCGGACGGTATCCGCACATGTTCTCCGGCGGCCAGCGCCAGCGCATTGCCATCGCCCGTGCACTGATGTTGCGGCCACGCATCGTCGTCGCGGACGAACCGGTCTCCGCATTAGATGTCTCGATCCGCGCCCAGGTGCTCAACCTGCTGCTCGATCTGCAGGACGAGTTTGGGCAGGCCTATCTGTTCATCAGCCACGATCTTTCAGTGGTGCGCCACATGGCCGATGAAGTGATCGTGATGTATCTCGGCCGCGTGGTGGAGCACGCGTCGCGCGCGGTGCTGTTCGACCAACCGCGCCACCCCTATACGCGCGCGCTGCTCGCCGCGACGCCGGGGATGCAGCGCATCACGCGCATCAAGGGGGCGGTGCGCGGCGAACCGCCCTCGCCGCTCGCGTCACTGCCGGGCTGCGCTTATCATACGCGGTGTGCGCACGCGACGGCGATCTGCCGGCAAGACCAGCCGATCCTGCGCGCAGTGCAGGGCACCCAGGTCGCATGTCATCACGCGGAGGATGTAACGTAATCGTATCATCGTGGTAGAAAAGTGCAGGGCGATGCGGGGCATTGGGCGGACGATCCGGGAAACCGGTCCCGCCATCCGCGACCACACTCCGGCGCGGGAACGTCGCGCCGGAGGGGACGGGCACCTATATGGTACACCGATAGCCCGAACGGAAAGACCGTGAACGACCCCGCTCCCTCAGGTACGGCGCTCCCCGCCCTTGCGTCTGTCGCGATTCCCATCGCGTCCCCGACCGATCTGCACCCGTCCCACGTCGCGACGGCACCGGCCGGCCAACTGCGAACCGTGATGGCCGGTGCGCTGTTGGCGATGGTGCTGGCGGCGCTCGATCAGAATATCGTCAACACTGCCCTGCCACGGATGGCGGCTGACCTTGGCGGAATGTCCCACCTGTCCTGGGTTGTGACGGCGTTCATGCTCACTGCGACGACCACGACGCCGCTTTATGGGAAGCTGTCGGACATCTATGGGCGGAGGATGCTGTTCTTCGTTGCTATCGTGATATTCCTGGCTGGTTCGTTGCTGTGCGGCGCGGCGCGGTCCATGGGGCAGATCATTGCCTTCCGGGCGATACAAGGTTTGGGCGCGGGCGGGCTGCTGGTACTGGCACAGGCGGCGATCGGCGATGTTGTTTCGCCGCGGGACCGACCACGCTACCAAGGGTTGTTCACCGGCACGTTCGCGCTCTCCAGCGTTGCCGGACCGTTGCTGGGTGGTCTCATCACCCAGGCGCTGTCCTGGCGCTGGGTGTTCTACGTCAACCTGCCGGTCGGCGCACTGGCACTTGTCATGATCGCGATCGGGTTGCGCAAGCCGCCATCCGGCAAGGCGCGGCCGATCGACTATGCGGGCGCGTTGCTGCTGGCGGGAGCCACGGCGGCGCTGCTCCTGCTGCTGGCATGGGGTGGCATCGAGTTTCCGTGGGCATCCCGCGACAGCCTGGGGCTCGTTACCATGACGGCGGCACTGATCGCGCTGTTCATCTGGCGAGAATCGCGCGCGCCGGAACCGCTGATCCGTCTGCCGTTGTTTCGCAACCGGGTGTTCGCGCGCGGTGTGGCGGTTGGCGGGATGATGACCTTCGCGATGCTGGGATCGACGGTGTTCCTGCCGCTATATTTCCAGTTGGTGCTTGGCATGGCCCCAGCGGTGGCGGGCGCGATGATGCTGCCGCAGGTGGTTGGCATGCTGCTCACCTCCGTGATCGGCGGGCGTATTGTTGCCAAGATGGGGCGTAACAAGCCCTTTCTGTTGGCCGGCCTTGGCCTTGAGGCGGTCGCTTTGGCCAGCCTCGCGGCGTTCGCCTTTTTCGGTGCCCCAGCCACGATCTTCCTGATATCGATGGCAGCGCTTGGTCTTGGGATGGGCATGGGGATGCCAAATCTGACCACCGCGGTGCAGAACGCCGTCGTGCATCGGGAGCTGGGGGCGGCAACCGGCGCGATGTCGTTCGTCCGATCTCTTGGAGGGGCGCTTGGGGTCGCGGCTTCGGGGACGATCATGACCACGCGACTCGCGGATGCATTTGCAACGGCCGGCTTGGACGTGCGCGCACTGACCGAGCATAGGTTGCAGGCCCTGTCCCATTTCACTGCCGCCCAACAGGCGGCGGTCGGGACGGCGTATCGGACGGCACTGACCGGTTGTTTCCTGCTGAGCGGCGTTGTGATGACGCTGGCGTTTTTTCTGGTGCTCGGCCTGCCGGAGATAACACTGCGCAGTGAAATCGAGGAGACCTCGGCCGCTTAGTCGGCAAGGCACACTCATGGAGACTGGCGAAACGCACAATGGGATCATGCCGGAGACGATCCGGTTCGGCCGTGCTGTCTGCGGGACGCAGGCGGAGGCCGAGCGGCGCGAATGGTGGATCACCAATGGCCGCGGTGGCTACGCTGCCGGCTCGATCGCGGGAACGCTGACGCGGCGCTATCATGGTCTTCTGGTTGCGCCGATCGATCCGCCGCTTGGCCGGCGTCTGGTCTTCGTCAAGGCGGATGCCACACTGCTGAACGGCGCGGGCTCCTATCCGTTGTTCGCAAATCGCTGGGGTGGCGGCCAGATTATTCCGCCAGGGCACCTTGGCATCGAAAGCTTCCATCTCGACCACTCGGTGCCAGTCTGGATGTTCGCTTTCGGCGGCCGGCGGATCGAGGCGCGGATCTGGATGGAGCCCGGCCGGAACACGACGTGGCTCGGCTGGTTCCTGCATCCTGTCGCGAATGACGCGGCGGCACTTTCGCTGCGCGTGACACTGCTCGCGAACAACCGCGACCACGGCGGTGAGACCTGGGAGGACGGGTTCCAACCGACACTGTCGGCGACAGGTGATACGCTGCGCGTGATGGATGGTGCGCGCTTTACGCTTTTTGTGCGTGCACCGGGCGGCCAGATCGCGGTGCGGCGGGACTGGTATCGCAATTTTGATTTGCCGGTCGAGGCGGCTCGGGGCCTCGGCGCACGCGACGCGCATCTGTGCGTCGGCGAGGCGACGTTGACGCTGCACACCGGCGCGTGGTGCGGGATCGTGGCGAGTCTGCAACAAGACCCGGCGAACCGCACCACCTCGAATCCCACTACGACGAATCCCACTACGACGAACCCCACTACGACGAACCCCACTACGGCGAACCCAAGTGCATCAGACCTTGCTACGTCAGACCCAATTACGTCGGACGAGGTCGGTGCGGCACTGGAACGGCGGCTTGCGCATGATCGGCGAGTGCTGACCGCCGCCGCGCTGCAAGCGGCCCCACCTTGGATCAACCGACTTGTGCTCGCCGCTGACGCCTTCCTGGTCTCGCGCCCTTTGCCCGATGTCCCGGACGGCCAGTCGGTGATTGCCGGTTATCCCTGGTTCGGCGACTGGGGGCGGGACACGATGATCAGCCTGCCCGGTCTGACGCTGGCGAACGGGCGGCACGATGTTGCGCTGCGCATCCTGCGGACCTTCGCCCGCTTTGTCAGTCAGGGGATGTTGCCCAACGTGTTCCCTGGTGTTGGCGAGATCCCTGACTACAACACCGCCGACGCCTCGCTGTGGTTCTTCGAGGCCTGGCGCACCTATGTCGCGGCGGCCGGCGATATGGCAGCGCTGCGCATGGCGTTTCCCGTGCTTGCCGACATGATCGCCTGGCACCGGCGCGGCACGCGTTACGGCATCGAAGTGGATCCCGCGGATGGTTTGCTGCGGGCCGGCCAGGACGGCGTGCAGCTCACCTGGATGGACGCCAAGGTTGGAGATTGGGTGGTGACGCCGCGGATCGGCAAGCCGGTGGAGATCAACGCGCTGTGGCACAATGCGCTGTGCATCATGGCGGACTTCGCAATGATGCTGGGCGAGGCGGACGCGTTCTCTGCCCCGGCCGCCGCCGCGCGGGCCGGCTTCACACGGTTTCTGCGGCCCGACGGACAGGGCTTGCACGACGTGATCGACGGGCCGGATGGCATCGACGACCGCATCCGTCCGAACCAGATTTTTGCCGTCAGCCTGCCGCACAGTCCGCTTGCCCTGCCCGATCAGCGCCGCGTCGTTGAAACCTGCAGGCGCCATCTGCTGACTTCCTATGGGCTGCGGTCCCTTGCGCCTGGCAGTGCCGAGTATCATCCGCGCTACGAGGGCGACGTACGCCAGCGCGACGGTGGCTATCATCAGGGGCCCGTGTGGGGCTGGCTGCTCGGGCATTTCGCGTTGGCGGTCTATCGCGTCACCGGCGATGCGGAGGCCGCGCTGGCGTTGCTGGTGCCGATGCGCGATGCGCTGTTTGACCAGGGGCTGGGCACGCTCGGCGAGATCTTCGATGGCGATCCGCCGCACGACGCGCGGGGTGCTCCGGCGCAGGCCTGGTCCGTGGCCTGTACGCTACAGGCGTGGCACATTTTGCGGGCAACGCGTGCGCATGCGGAAGGACCATGACGAATGTCCGACGGACCGAAGCCCGAAGTCGCAGACCCGGAACGAAACCGGCTGGAGGCCATGCACAAAGGCACCGAAGACTGGCGGGGTTGGGGGCCGTATGTCAGCGAACGGCAGTGGGGAACCGTGCGCGAGGACTACAGCGAGGGCGGCACCGCCTGGGACTATTTCACCCACGACCAGGCGCGCAGCCGCGCCTATCGCTGGGGTGAGGACGGCATCGCGGGGTTCTGCGATGATCGTCAGTTGCTGTGCCTGTCGCTTGCGCTGTGGAACGGCCAGGACCCGATCCTGAAGGAGCGGCTGTTCGGCTTGACCAACGAGCAGGGCAATCACGGCGAGGACGTCAAGGAACTTTACTACTACCTCGATGCGGTGCCGAGCCACGCCTATCAAAAGATGCTCTACAAGCTGTGCCAGGCAGAATTTCCGTATCAGCTTCTGATCGATGAGAACGCGCGCCGCCGCGGGACCCAGGCGCGCGAGTTCGAGCTGATCGATACCGGTCTGTTCGACCACAGCCGCTATTTCGATGTCGAGGTGGAATATGCCAAGGCGACCCCGACCGACATCCTCATGCGCGTCACCGTGCACAACCGCGGGCCGGATGCCGCACCGGTTCACATACTGCCGCAGGCCTGGTTCCGCAATGAATGGAGCTGGGACGACGACTACGCCCGACCAGCCATGCACGAGGAAACCCCTGGCACGGTCGTGGGCGAGCACGCCCAGCTTGGCCGCTTTGCGCTGTCTTTCGAGGCGCAGGACCGACTGATCTTCTGCGACAACGACACGAACGTTAGCCAGGTTTTCGGCACGGCCGGTTTGCCGGGTTACTTCAAGGACGGGATCGACGAATTCATCGTCCACGGCCGACAGGAGGCGATCAATCCGGCGGGTCACGGCACCAAGGTCGCAGGCGTTTACCATCGCGCCGTACCGGCGGGCGGCAGCGTCGTGGTCCGTCTGCGCCTGCAACTCGGCGCGGGGGAGAGCTCGGGTTTTGTCGGATTTGACACGCTTGTGGAACAGCTCCGCCGGGAGGCCGACGTCTTCTATGTTGCACTGCAAGCGGGCATCGCGGATGCCGACATGCGGCTGGTGCAGCGCCAGGCCTTCGCGGGTCTGCTGTGGAGCAAGCAGTTCTACTATTTCGATGTCGGGGAATGGTTGGATGGCGATCCCCGCCAGCCGCCGCCCGCGGAACGACGCAAAATGGGCCGCAACAATGCGTGGCGGCACCTGAGCGCGGCCGACATCATCTCGATGCCCGACAAGTGGGAGTATCCCTGGTTTGCCGCCTGGGATCTCGGCTTCCAGTGCGTCAGCCTGTCGCTGATCGATCCCGAATTCGCCAAGAATCAGCTTTTGCTGCTCTGCCAGGTCTGGATGATGCATCCGAATGGCGAGCTGCCGGCCTATGAATGGGCGTTCGGCGACGTCAATCCGCCGGTGCAGGCATGGGCTGCGTTGCGCGTGTACGAAAATGACCGACGCCGGAATGGGGGTGCCGGCGATACCGTGTTCCTGGAACGGGTCTTCCACAAGCTGTTGCTGAACTTCACCTGGTGGGTGAACCGCAAGGACCAGCAGGGCCTGAATATCTTCGAGGGCGGATTCCTCGGTCTCGACAATATCGGAATCTTCGACCGGTCTGCCCCGCTTCCCACCGGCGGCTGCATCGAGCAATCCGACGGCACCGCCTGGATGGCCATGTATTGCCTGAACATGCTGGATATCGCCCTGGAGCTCAGCCGGCATGACCGCGTCTACGAGGACATGGCCGCGAAGTTCTTCGAGCATCTGCTCTATATCGCTGAAGCAATGACTGGCCGCAGCCGCAGCGGGCCCGGGCTATGGGACGAGACCGATAATTTCTACTATGACCATCTGTGCTTACCGGATGGCACGAGCTTCCCGATGCGCATCCGCTCCATGGTCGGTCTGATCCCGCTGTTCGCGGTGACCGTTGTGGATGGCGCGCTGTTGCAGAAACTCCCCGGGTTCGGCGAGCGAATGCGCTATTTCCATGAACAGCGCAGCGACCTGGCGACACTGATTTCTCGCTGGAGCGAACCCGGTGCCGACGGGCGGCATCTGCTGGCGCTCACCCGCGTGTTTCGCATGACCAAGGTCCTGGAGCGGATGCTCGACGAAAACGAGTTCCTGTCGCCGCATGGGGTGCGTGCGCTGTCACGCCACTATCTCGACCACCCGTACGCGTTCGACTTCGGCGGGCTGCACTCCCAGATGACATACCTGCCCGCGGAATCCGACTCCGGCATTTTCGGTGGCAACTCCAACTGGCGTGGTCCGGTGTGGATGCCGATGAATTTTCTTCTGGTCGAAAGTCTGCGGCGTTTTCATTCCTATTACGGGACCGATTTCAAGATCGAGTGCCCCGTCGGGTCCGGCCAGCAGCGCACGCTCGATGAGGTGGCTGACTATTTGGCCCGGCGGCTGATCGGGCTGTTCCTGCGCGATCAGGATGGCAGGCGGCCGGTCTTCAACGATTGCGCCATATTCCAGAGCGACCCATACTTCCGGGATCTGATCCTGTTTCACGAATATTTTGATGGCGACACCGGCCGCGGCCTGGGTGCCTCGCATCAGACCGGTTGGACCGGACTTGTCGCAAATCTGATCGACCAGTTGGCGACCGGGCGCGTGGCGCCGTGATACTTTGGTGCCGATCGATTGGATACGCACCGGCCTGATGGTGGTTCGTCTGGGCCGTGGATGAAAGGGATGTCATGTCGCTGAAGGGTAAGGTCGCAGTTGTGACCGGCGGAAATAGCGGGATCGGCCAGGCGATCGTGCTGGGGCTTGCCAAGGCCGGCGCCAGCATCGTCATCGACTATGTGGCGCATCCCGAGGCGACCGACGCACTCGAGCGCGAGATCGCCGCGCTGGGGGGCGCTGCCATCGGCGTCGAGGCCGATATCAGCCGCGTCGAGGAAATCCAAACACTGGTCCAGGCCGCGGTGGCGAAATTCGGCCGCCTCGACATCATGGTGAACAATGCCGGCGTGGAGACACGTACGTCCGTGCTGACCACCACGGAGGACCAGTATGACAAGGTCCTTGCCATCAACCTCAAGAGCGCGTTTTTCGGCACGCAGATCGCCGCGCGGCAGATGATCGCCCAAGGTGGCGGCGGACGGGTCATCAACATCACCTCGGTGCACGAAGATTGGCCGATGCCGGGCAACACCGCGTATTGCCTGGCCAAGGGCGGCATGCGGATGCTGACCCGCACCGCCGGCGTGGAGCTGGCACCGCATGGCATCTGTGTGGTCGGCGTCGGGCCCGGCGCGGTGGCGACCCCGATCAATCTCTCCACGATGCGGGACCCGGCGCTGCTGGCGAAGCTCAACGCCGCCATCCCACTGGGGCGCATGGCTGAACCGGAGGAGATCGCCAATGTGGTCGTCTTTCTCGCCGGCGACGGCGCAAGCTACCTGACGGCGACAACGATCTTTGCCGATGGCGGGATCATGCAGAGCAGCGTCGGGTTGTAACGCCGATGGACGGGCGTTACGCCATCATTATTATCTGTATCAGGCCAGGACGTCGGCGATCCGCTTCCGGAAGACGCTCATGGCGTGGTCCAGTTGCGCCCGCATTTTCGCTTCGTACGACGCCAGGTCTTTGTCCGGGATGTCGCCGGCGCGGAATCGGCCGCTGTGATAGTAAAGCCGTGCGTTACTGGCCGAGCCGAAGTCGGCGACCAGTTCGAGGGTGATATGCGGGCCTGTCAGCGGGCCCGTCGCACCGAACAGCGCGGCCATGGCATCGCCAAGCGACGAATTCAATCCGTCCACCGGTAGCGTTGCGTTGGCCTGGTATTGGCTGATATGGGTCGTGAACCCGTCGATCAGGCTGGTCGCATTGTTCATGAAGACCGGGCCGTTCGGACCGGTCCGCGGGGCCCCGCTGAGGCCGCAAACATTCAGCCAGCCGCCGATCCTTGTGTACTTGTCCGCCTCACCCTGAAGCGACGCCTGCCGGTCATCGCGGCGTTTGACCTGCGGCGGCTTGGTGTGGTTGGCGGACCGGTAGAGCGCGCGCACCTCTTCGATCAGGCCGGGGATTTTTGCAACGGCCGCCTTAAGGTCGTTTTCGAAGGGCTCGGTGCCCGCGGGCTTCTTTTTCACATTTGTGACGGTGTCGGTGACTGTGGCGACAGCGTCGCGGACGTTCGCGTCCCGTGCGGCAACGGCGTCGCGGGCCGGCGCCACCAGGAGCGCGCCTGCCGTGGTCACCGCCGCAAGCGCAAGCGTGAGCTGATCGGTTTTCGGCGTCGCTGGATCGAAGGCGGGAAACTCCTTGATCGCCTTGTCCAGGGCCAGACCATTCTTGGTGAACGGTTGGAGAGTAAACAGGATCGTTCGAGCCTCGGCGATTTCGGCGTTGTTTTTCCAATTGTCGATTTCGGCCTTCGCTGACTTGAGCGCGGCGGCCCAGTCATCGATCGCCTTCTGCTTGACCTTGCGCTCGGCCTCCGCTTCCACCTCCTTGCGCTTGCGCTCGGTTTCCGCGGCCGCGGCTTTCGTGTACTCCAGTTCAAGCGCACCGAAGCCGGACAGCGCTTCGTGCTGTTTCGGGGTCAGCGGCTTTTTGATGGTGGCGAGCCGCTCGTCGCATTGCCTAAGGTTGCTTTGCAGCTTCTTGGGCGACGTGGGCACGGCGGCGCCGATGTCGAGCAGGAGCAACGCCGCCATCCGGTCATTGAGGCCTTTGACCTTGGTTTGGTCGACCTTGACGGCTGCTTGGAGCGCTTCGTCGGTATTGATGGCGTCGGTCTCGGCGACGGCGGTCTTCACTGCATCGGCGATCTGCTGTTTGAGCGGTGCGGCGATCTTGATCTGCGCCGTCACCAGGTCCTTATGCTTGTTGCGCGCCTCGGTCTTGTTGTCGACCTGCTGTCGTTCGAGAATCAGCATCTGCGCTTCGACCTTGCCGAACGTCTCGACCAGTTTGCCGAGTTTGGTCGCGGTGTCGCCTCTAAGGTCATTGGGAATAGGCTCGAGGATGGCGCGGATATCGGTGCGCAGGCCGACCAACACCTGGTATTCCGCCTGCAACGCCTTTGCGACTTTGTCGAACCCGGTATATTCCCACCACTCCCCCTGCTTCAGATCGAGCTGCTCCGTGATGGCGGCGCTGTTGGCAAGGACCTGACGGAGCGCGGAGACCGTCGGTGACACAGGTTTGTCGGACATGGTGCGGACAGGCCTTCTGACTGCGGCGGGGCGGCGGCGCTACGCCGCCATGCTCTGCTCCATCGCGAGGAGTGCCGACATCAGCGGCGCGCGAATGTGCACTTCGATGCCGAAGCCGTTGGGGGATTCCGCATCGTCGATGATCGAGTCGGTCTGCAGATAGCGCTTCAGCTCACCGATCTGCTGGGGCGTTTGCGGCGCGGCAGTCAGGTTGGCGGCGATCGCCTTGACCAGGATGATGGCGTCATTGCCCAGCGGGTCGTTCATGGACCGGATCGACATTTCGAGATCCTTGAGGGTCTCGAGCACCGTTTCCCGTGCCGTCCCCCATTGCTCGGCGGCACGCGTTCGCGAGGGCGGCGCCGTCGCGGTGGTGGCCGTGCCATCCGCCGCTACATCGACGCCGAGCACACGCGATACCCAGGCGTCTTTTGCCGATCGATTGCCTGCGTCGGACATCTGGCCCCCGCCCCCCGGAGGATTACACTGCACACGCGGGCAGCATGTCGAGTCAGACCCCGCCTCAGCCGGGCTTTGACGCAAATGGACCGGCCTGCGCACACGGCGGAAAAGATTGGCGGACCCGACACGATTCGAACGTGCGACCTTCGCCTTCGGAGGGCGGTTTCGGGGGATTGCGACGGGTCGCTCGGAATTGCTGGAGTTTGCCAGAGCGCTGATTTCATATAGCGTTTTGTTTGATCGTGTTTGACCGGCATTGACGCGATCTGCGCTGGCCTATTATCCCGGTGTTATCCCGGACGATCGGGATAACAGAAGGTGGCGCGGCGTTGGCAGGTGATGAGCGGCCTAAGAAGGGCAAGATCGGGCTAAGGGAAATTCGCGCGCTGCCCCCGAACACCCAAATCTTCGACAGCGGCCCTGGCGCCGTGCCGGCATTCGGCGCGCGGCGGCGGGCCGGCAGCGCCGTGAGCTATTTCGTCATGTTCAGAACGGACGAAGGCCGGCAGCGCCTCTATACGATCGGTCAGCACGGCGCCCCGTGGACCCCTGACAGTGCACGCGAGAAGGCACTTGCCGTGCTTTCTGATGTCAAGCTTAAAGGGGGCGATCCGTCCGCCGCGAAGCGCGCCAGGCGGGAAGCGGCCACGGTGGCAGACCTTTGTGAAGCCTATTGGGCCGATGCCGAGAGTGGGCGGCTACTTACGCGGCGACGTGAGCCGAAGAAGGCGAGCACGTTACTATCAGACCGTGGGCGGATCGAAAAACACATTCGCCCACTTTTGGGCGCAATGAAGGTTGCTACTGTGACTCGGGAAGACGTGCGAGCCTTCATGCACGCCGTTACCGAGGGCAAGACAGCGGCCCGTCACCCGACCGGCAAGAGGCGCGGCATGTCCAATGTCCGGGGCGGGAAGGGCGTTGCCAGCCGCACGGTGGGACTGCTTGGAGCTATCTTCTCTTATGCGGTCGAGAACCGCATGCGATCCGACAACCCGGTGCGGGGCGTGATCCGGCCGGCGGATGGAAGGCGCGAGAGGCGCCTATCGGATGTCGAGTATGCCGCGCTTGGCGCGGCGCTGCGGCAGGCCGCGGCGGGTGCGGTTTGGCCTGCCGCGGTGACTGCGATTCGGTTTCTGGCGGCGTCGGGGTGGCGGGCTGGCGAAGCGTTGGGTCTGCGTTGGGCCGACGTGGACCTTGCCCGACGCACCGCGACGCTCGCCGACACGAAGACCGGCCGCAGCATGCGACCGTTGTCCCACACCGCCTGCGACGCTCTGCGCGCGCTGGGGAGGGGCGCCGACGCTGCCCTGGTCTTTCCCCCGACGCGGGGCGAGGGGACCATGACCGGCTTCCGGAAGCTTTGGGATCGCATTGCCGGTCTGGGCGACCTGCCGGCGGACGTAACCCCGCACGTGCTGCGGCACAGCTTCGCCAGCCTTGCCGCCGATCTTGGGTACAGCGAGCCAACCATTGGCGCGCTGATCGGCCATAAGGGGCATTCCGTCACGTCGAGATATATGCACGCGGCGGACGCGGTGTTGCTCGCCGCAGCGGATGCTGTAGCAGCGGAGACTATGGTGCGGATGGGGGAGGTACAAACTGCAACGATAGTGCCGCTCCGCGTTGGCGGCTGATTGCAGCGCCTGCCGCGGTCATGGCATCAAAGAAGCAGGCAACCAAACGGACAGGGACACGGCGGCAGGCAACTGCCGCGGGCCGGCCACCACGTGGACCCATCGGTACTGTCGGATGGGTGATACCAGGTCCGTTTAAGTCAACGGATATTCCTGCCTTGGTGCGCGACCTCAAGGGTCTGACGTGTGTGGCGGACCTGGACCACGCTGCGCTCGCCGAAAAGATCAATCGGGGCATCCGCGACGCCGTCGCCTTCAGAGACATGGAGCGGCAACGACCAGCCAACCATGAAGTCCTGGACTTCCTACACAACGTCGAAACCGCGGCAACGACCCTGCTGCGACGCTTCGGCTTATTGGACCAATTCGATCCATTCCCAGCGCGACCGCCGGTTCCAGATCATAATGCTGATTGGTTCGTTCATATGCGTCATGGCTTGGATATGTCCAAGGCGCTGCCGTGGTGGCTTTTCTCCGGGAACATCGGAGAGCTGCGGCTGAGCGACCGCGCAACGCGCCGTGTCAAGCACGCATGCCAGGGATCGCGCCTTTATAGAGACGAAGCGCCGACGGGCGCGGAGGAAGTGCGGTTCGCCACGGTCGCGGTGGCGCGCGAAATGATACAGGCTGCACCTATGATTCTCGCGCTTATCGCAGAGGCAGCACGTGCCAAGGCATCGGCTCTACAAACTCGCAAACCACGTCCCGGCGCGCGGCCTGACTCGTTTCGGCTTGTATTGTTTCACGAGCTTGCGAAGGTTCATCGTGACATGTTCGGAGTGCTGCCGCGTATCCTGGACAACAACCGTGAGCGTCGCGGCCCATCAGTGACCTGGATTGGTCGGATCTTGCGGGTCGCTGCGAAGCGCGCAGAAGCGCAGGATTATCCCGGCGGTGCGGACGTGCAGCAACTGGCGCAAGAGTCGTCCGAAACGCTGGCGAAGCACTTGCAGGCTGCCCGCACTGGAATTCGGCGGGCCGCTCCGAATCCCAGTGCCGGGACCGAGTACCCCGCATCGCTTAATTAGGTGCCATCGCAACCGCTGGCGCATGCCAGCAAGGACTGGATGGCGACAATGACGCACCCGATTCCTGAGAGCCTGGAGACCTTGCTGCGGCGCAAGGCTACTGCCGACGCACTGACCGCCAAGGGCTTTCCTTGTAGCGACAAGACCTTGGCGACGAAGGCCACGCGTGGCGGCGGGCCGCCTTATCGGCTGTTCGGCCGCGTGCCTCTGTATCACTGGGGCGAAGCGCTCGCCTGGGCCGAAAGTAAGCTGTCGGCACCCCGGTGCTCGACCTCCGAAGCCGACGCGCAACGAGCCGCGTGATGGGCGCCGCCCACGCGGCGGATCAGTCCAGGTCGATTGCCCCCCAAGTTCGGCCACCTTCGGACGCCGCCCCCCATGACCCGACGAAGCCCGAAGCTGTCGGGATCAGTAACCGATGGGGACGCACCAACTGGCACGTCGAGGCGGCGTTCTCCGGTGTCGTGGTCCTCGATCCGCCAGACGCAGACCTTCCCGCCAACCGCCGGGCAGCGGGCCGCGGCGCAGATGATCTGATGGACCCCGTCACGATCTGCGCGCGGCCGGTGTCTCGCCGCCATCACCACACGGGCTTGCCACCGCCTCCAAAACGAAACCGCTCGGGGGCGGGCAAACACCCCCAGGCAGTCAGTGGTTTCGTCAGTAGAAGCAACGCGATTTATGCCACAGCTATCCGCCTCAGGCAACTCAAACGTCGCGGGCCGACGCTGAAGATATCGCTATGACCGCGAATCCGGCGCACCAGCCGATTGAAATAACCGTCTTCACCAAAATGGGCGGCCCGTTGACCAAACGGATTTCGCTCGGCTCAGACGGGAAGATGATCAGTGACGGCAGCGCTTGCGTGATGTCGCACGGGCGCGCAGAGCGCGCGCGGATATCCAACCTCACCATGCTCGCAAACGTCATCTCCGGCCTGCGCTCTGACCAGGCGATCACGCTGGGGGCACTTCACGCCGACCTGCCAGACACGGTGCAGGTTGCGACTAAAGCCCACCTGGAGAAGATGAACGGGACGGCAGCGCCGGACGTGATCGCACGAACGGGCGCCCGAATCATTTACCTGCCTGACCAGCTCGCACTTGCGCTGATCGACATCGACACCAAAGGCATTCCTGCTGCGGTCAGGGAAAGGATCAAGCGACTCGGCGGATTCTTGACCGCGCTAATCACGGTGCTGCCCGAATTGGCGATGGCCGGTCGCGTGGTGCGTAGATCCACCAGCACCGGCATCTCCCGCACGGACACCGGCGCGAACATGTCGGGGTCGAACGGCCTTCACGTGTACGTTCTGGTAAAGGACGGTGCTGACATCGAACGGTTTCTGCGCACATTCCATGCGCGGTGCTGGCTGCATGGCTTCGGATGGATGATGGTCGGGGCCGGGGGGCAGTTGCTCGAACGCTCGATCGTTGATCGCATGGTCTATGCGCCGGAGCACTTAATATTCGAGGGCGCACCAATCCTGGAACCGCCGCTCGTTCAGGACCGGGCCAGCCGGTCGCCCGTCGTCACCGAGGGTATCGCGCTGGACACGGTGACCGCCTGCCCGCCACTCACCATCGTCGAGCAGGCCAACCTGCGCGAGCTGCGCGCGAAGGAAGGGCAACGGCTCGCACCCGACGCCGCAAGGGCGCGCGACGCCTACATCTCCCAGCAGTCAACACGTCTGGCCGAGCGCACCGGCATGTCGACCAAGAGTGCTGCACAAGTGATCGTGCGCCAATGCGCTGGTATTCTGCTGCCGGACGTGGTGCTGGCGTTCGACGACAAGGAACTGGCCGGCATCACGGTGGCCGACGTGTTGGCCGATCCCGCGCGCTTCGAGGGCGCGACGCTGGCCGATCCGCTTGAAGGAATCGAATACGGGGCGTGCAAGGCGAAGATCATGCGCCGCGCGGACGGCACGCCGTGGATACACAGCTTCGCCCACGGCCACACAACATATGAACTGAAGTTCAACGCCCGCGCCGCGCAAACCGCGCTGAGAAGTACGGCTGCCGCGGACGTGCCGGACGAGTTTGTCCGTCTGGTACTCGCTTCTGATCTCGACGAAGCCGAGATCGAAGAGCTGCGCAATGTGGCGCATGAAATATCTGACATCGGCAAGCGGCCACTCGACGCAAAGCTAAAGCACGCTCGCCAAGAACAGGCCGGGCACCAGGTACTGGCAGAACGCGAACGGCGATCGGCCGAGCGGCAGGACCCTCGCCCGTATCTTGCGGCCCCACTCACCGACGACGAGCGCGTGCCCGTCATAATCTCGATCGACGACGTGCTCGGGAAGCAGCGCGGACCAGAGCCCCCCATGCGTGATGCCGAAGGGTGTCCCACCGACGCCCGGTGCCGCGTGCCGATCATGCTGCACGAGATGTTGTCCACTGGAGCAAACACAGGAGAACCCGATGAAACCGACCCGCCTGCCAGCACCGGCAATGCCACTCCTCACGCCGCATGACGAATACTCGATGGCGCATCTGATCGAGCGCCACATCGAGTTCTTCAAGGTGGATCGGCGGGGCAACGAGCGCACCGTGGCGCTCGACCCCGTATTCGTTCGGCATTACATGAAATACCGCGGCTCGAAACTGCCCGTCGTCACAGCTATCGTCACGTCGCCGCTGGTGCTGCCGGATGGCGCGCTGTTGGCGACACAGGGCCTCGATCGCAAGCGCGGTATCATCTTCCGTCTGCAACCGGAGCTGGTCGCGCTCCTGCCTGACCAAAAGGACTGCACCGATGCCGCCGTCGTCGACGCGATGCGGTTCCTCACGGATGAATGGTTGGTCGATGTGGCGACGAACTATGCCGGCAAGTGCATTCTGATCGCCGGCGCGCTCACCATCCTCGAACGCGCGATACTGCCCGCGCGGCCCGCCTTCTTCGTCACTGCCGGCCAGCGCGGAGGCGGCAAGACGACTGCCCTGCAAATGCTGTTCCTCGCCGCGACGGGCTACCGCGCCGCAGCGGCGGCATGGTCGCCGAGTGAAGAGGAGCGACGGAAGTGCCTATTTTCGTATCTTGGGGAGGGCGTGCCGGGCGTTGTGTGGGACAACATCCCGCGCGGCTCGGCCATCTCTTGCCCGTCGATCGAGAAGAGCCTCACGGCGGCCATCTATAGCGACCGCGTACTGGGGCAGACCGGAACCCGCACAGTTCCCGCCACGACCGTCAATTTCTTCACCGGCAATAATATCACGGCGCGCGGTGACATGGCCTCGCGCGCCCTGCAAGTACGTCTGGCAGTGAACCGGCCCGACCCCGAAAATCGCGATTTCGAACACGCAGACCCGATCGCGTGGACTGTCAATCATCGTGGCAACATCCTCCGCGCCCTCTACACCATATTGCTGAGTAACCCGAGGCTGTGCGCCCTCACGCCTGACGCGCCCGAAACCCGGTTCAAGGAATGGTGGCATCTGGTCGGCTCTGCCGTCGAACATGCCGCGAAGCTGCACGGCGACTATGTGGTGGGACTCGCGGTCGATCGGAACAAGGACTGCCCGCCGGAGCCGATCAGCTTCCGCACCCTGTTCCTCACCGGCGAGGCGGACGAAGAACAGACCAGCAGCCTCGCCACGGTTCTTGACGTGCTGCGGCACCGGTGGGCGAACGGCTGCAAGGGCGCCGAGGTGGCGATGTTTGCGGGGCAGGCCAGTGGCGAAGCGATCGAATTCAAGGCAGCGCTCGAACAGGCCAGCGGCAAGCTCCTGCCGATTATCACCGCCACCACGATCACATGGCGGCTGAAGGCGTTGACCGATGCACCGGTGCTTCTCGGAGAGAACGCGTTCGTCCTTCGCTATAGGCCGGACGAAAGCGGGAACGGCGGCTCATTCATCGTCAGTCCGGCACGTTGATGAACGCAACCTACGCATCTTACGCATCCTCACGGCCGGGTTAGTTCCGCGCGAGCAGGAAAGCGGAGAGTTAATCGCGGTTTCTAGCGTCCGTAACTCGTGTGTGTCCGGCGTCAACCGGCTGAAAGGTTGCGTATGTCGCGTAGGTTGCGTTCGACAGGCGCTCGGCAGAACCGAGGAGCGCCCGCGGTATCGCCGGGCCAACGAATATCCATGCATCGCCCAGCACGACCACCAACCCAGTGACGCGTGACGGTCGTCGAGGCACGCAACGCGTGACGGCTGATTTCGAGCCCTACTGCGGGCTTTAATCCCCCGCGTGCGCGCGTCATATGTGCGGCTCGGAATCAAGTTTTCTCGTATGGCGAAGCGTATGGCCTGGACCCACCTCTTCAAACCTCCCTCCGGCATCCCCGCGAACGGATTCAGCGCCGGCATCGGCTGGGGCCGGCCGGCGCGTGGCGCCGGCAGAGGTGGCCCGCGCCGGCCATTTCAGCCGGGCAACGCGACCCGCGTTAGCTTTCACACCGGCCAAGGCGACCCAGCGAAAGGCGAGAAGCGACGTGCATTCATCGCCGAGAGAGAGGCGCGGCAGGAACAGATGCTCGATCTTCTCTGCGACCTTGCGCTGAACGCGGAGCGCGTGGAGACGCAGGTTTCGGCGTGCATCGCGGCGCTGAACCGGCTGGCGGGACCACCGGTGGTGCAGACAGCGAACCAAACCGCCAGCGGATCGCTGGAGAAGCTGATCCACGCGACCCAGACGCCGAAATGCGTGGGACGCACCCGTGCCTAGCATTAATTCCGCGATGACTGAGAGGGCACGCAGCGCCACCAGCGCCGAGCGCACACGTGCGTCCCGTCAGCGTCGGAAGGACGGCGGTGTTCTGGTGACGATTGATCTCGACGCGGCCTCGATCGCGCGGCTGATCGCGCTCCGGTGGTTGCCCGCGGATCGGCAGCGGGATCGCGCCGCCGTGTCCGCTGCGTTTGCGGCGTTCACCAGGCAAGGGCTGGGCGTCGGCGGAAGGCTGGCAGACCCACCACCCCCACTTGCCGCGCCGGAGTACCAACCGACGTTAGGCGAGTTGCTGTCGGCTGCGCTTGCGCGGCGGCGGAGTGCGGCATCTTGACCCCGGTTGCGGCGATGAGCTGCGCGGCGTCGGTGACGCTTCTCGCACTGTCAGAGCGCCACGGGAACCTCGGGCTTAATGTCAGTGCTCCATCGTGTTACCCGCAATCCTCACCTGCCCAGACCATGAAAGGCTCGCAACCATGAAACCTCTTAGCTATTTAGCCGCCGTGCTCATCTCCGCCCTGGCGCTCACCGGCGGCCAGGCCCTCGCGAATACCTGCCGGACGGAAAAACTGACCTGTCCCACCTCCATGCCAGTCGGCGGATACTGCGAGTGCACGTCCCACGGCACTACGCAGGGCGGCGAAGTCACGGCGCGCGATCCTCATGAGCATTACAACTCGACCCCGGGTGGATGCGGTGTGAACCCAGGCGCGCCAGGCTGCCGCTGAGCTGTTGGGTTGGTCCCTGGAGTGTGGCGGCTTTGACAGGCCGTCGCCCCAGCCTCTCGCCGGATCAAACATTGGGCCACCGCCCGCGCCGCGGGCGGCACCCCTCAGTCGCCGCCACACCCGCCTATAATGCCGCGCGCGCACGCGTATACGCTGCGGAACTCTGCAATCGCCCTCTCATATGGTGAACGGCAATGGCCTGGCCTACGAAAAAGCTTCCCTCCGGCATTCCCGCGAGCCATTTCAGCGCCGGCCCCGGCTGGGGTGGGCCGGCGCGTGGCGCTGGTCGGGGTGGCCCGCGCCGACCGTTCACCAAAGACAGCCCGACGCGCGTCAGCTTTCACACCGGGGAGGGAGACCCGGCGAAAATGGCCGAGCGCAAGCGCCTCGCCGCCGAGAAAGAAGCCCGCATCGAGCAGCTGATCGAGAAACTTGGCGACATCGCGCTGAACGACGAGAACCCGATGGCGCGAATCTCCGCTTCGGTTCACGCATTGAACCGGCTGGATGGCAAGCCGGTGGCGACGCGTCGGAAAGAGAACCGAAAGAAGACGGTGGAGGAGATGATCCTCGAAGCTGCCAAGCCGCGGGAGAAGCCCACGGGATGATCTGCGCGCCGCAGCGGCGGCACAGTGCGCGCATCACTATTCCTACTGAGTCGCAAACCAC
>PLXO01000329.1:19694-19979 GCA_003151425.1 Acetobacteraceae bacterium | reverse complement strand
GGACCAAGGGTGGGGGGAGGGGTTGGTGCCAGGGACGCACCGAAACTTCTCGCGCGCCAACCCCTCCCCCCACCCTTGGTCCGCTTCGCGGCCCAAGCCCTCAAGGGGAGGGGGAGAATAACTGCCTATCATGCGATCAGATCGAGTTCGGGATGAAAGCAGCGGATGGTGCGGCCTGGTATCATTTCGCGCGCCTCGGGCTCCACCACGCAGGCGGTGTCAGCGCGTGTGCAGCGGGTGCGAAACGCGCAGCCCTCGGACAGGTTGAGCAGGCCCGGCGTCATG
>PLXO01000329.1:0-19636 GCA_003151425.1 Acetobacteraceae bacterium | reverse complement strand
GACGTCGAGCGCGGTGGTGGGTTCGTCGGCGATCAGCAGATCGGGTCGGTGCAGCAGCGCAATGGCGATCGCCACGCGTTGGCGCATGCCGCCGGAGAACTGGTGCGGGTACGAATCGAGCCGCTCTTCCGGGTGGGGGATGCCAACCATGCCGAGCGCGTCACGGGCGCGAACGCGGGCCTCGCGCCAGGACAGATCGGTGTGGGCGCGCACCGCCTCGATGATTTGGGTGTCGATGCGCAGCACCGGGTTCAGCGTCATCATCGGATCCTGGAAGATCATGGCGATGCGGTTGCCGCGCAGCCCCCGCATCTCGCGTTCCGTGAGCTTCGCCAGGTCGCGTCCCTGATACAGGATAGAGCCGCCAACGATACGACCCGGCGCGTCGACCAGGCCCATGATGGAGAAGCCGGTGACCGTCTTGCCGGAGCCGGATTCGCCGACCAGGCCCAGCACGCGGCCGCTGCCGACGCTGAACGAGACGTCCTCGACCGCCTTCACCACGCCGGCGCGGGTGAAGAAATGCGTTTGCAGTCCGCGCACCTCCAGTGTGGGATCGCGCGTCGCCGCTTGGGGCGCGGAAGTTAGTACCGCTTGCGATGTGGGACCGATCGCCGATTCCTGCGCCGGGATCATCGTTGCAGGCGCGGATTGAGCACGTCGCGCAATTGATCGCCGACCAGGTTGATCGACATGATGGCGAGTAGCAGCGCCACGCCTGGGTAGAAGCTGATCCAGTAATTGCCGGAAAGCATATACTGGTAGCCGTTGGCGATCAGCAGGCCGAGCGAGGGCGAGGTGATCGGCACGCCAAGGCCGAGGAACGACAACGTCGCCTCCAGCGTGATGGCCCGGGCGATCCGTTGCGTGAAGATTACGATCAGCGGCGGCATGCAGTTCGGCAGCAGGTGGCGGAACAGGATGCGATGCCGCGGCAGTGCCAGGCACTCGGCCGCCTCCATGTATTCGCGCCGTCGCTCAACCAGCGCGGTGGCGCGCACGATGCGCGTGTAGGTCGCCCATTCGACGACCACCAGCGCCAGCACCACGTTCATTACGCCCTTGCCGAGCACGGCGAGGATCATCAGCGCGACCAGAATGGCGGGAAACGAGAGCTGCAGATCAACCAGGCGCATGATCAGTGCGTCGGTGCGCCCGCCGACATAGGCCGACAGCAGGCCGAGGCTGGTGCCGATCGCGCCGGCGATCAGCGCCGAACCGACGCCGACGCCGAGGCTGATGCGCAGCCCGTAGAGGATGCCGGACAGCATGTCGCGGCCCTGGTCGTCGCTGCCGAGCCAGGCGGTGAAGCCGCCGCCCATCGCGGAGCCGGGCGGCATGCGGCCGTCCAGGATGTCGAGCTGGGCCAGGTCGTATGGGTTCTGCGGCGCGATCCACGACGCGGTCAGCGCGGCGAGCACGACGATGACGAAACCGGCGAGGCCGAGCAGGGCGATCTTGGAGGATGCGAACTCCGCGATGAAGCGGCGGAACGGGGTTTCGGCTCGCGGCGCGGGGATTGTGGCGGCGCTCATGGGATGATGCACCTCGGAGTGCCGTGACGGTCGGTGGGACAACCCGTAGTACCGTCATGGCCGGGCTTGACCCGGCCATCCGTCGCGGCACGCAATATCCAGTGGCGTTCGCACTGTCTTAACGGTCCGGCGCCTATGCACCGACCATGCGCGGTGGCTGGGTCTACATCACTACGAACCATCCGTTTGGGACGCTGTATGTCGGCGTCACCAGCAACATCGCGCGTCGCGCTTGGGAACATCGCGAGGGTGCCAGCAAAGGCTTCACCAAGCGCTATCGGTTGACCCGCCTGGTCTTCGCTGAATGGCATGACGAGATTCTTCTGGCGATCCAGCGGGAAAAGACCATCAAGCACTGGCCGCGCGCGTGGAAGCTTGATCTGATCATGGCGATCAATCCGGAATGGGACGACTTGTACCAGCAATTGACTTAAGGTTGTTGGGCCAGTGCCGCGACGGATGGCCGGATCAAGTCCGGCCATGACGATGGACCTAGGTCCTGCCCCCCACCCCCTCACCCCTTCGACTCCAGCCGCACGCGGGGATCCAGCACGGTATACAGAACGTCCACCAGCAGGTTGATCGCCACGAACAGCAACACGATCATCATCAGGTACGCAACAATCACCGGCCGATCCAGCACGTTGATCGAATCAATAATCAACTTCCCCATCCCCGGCCACGCGAACACGCTCTCCGTCACCACCGAGAACGCAATGGTCGAGCCGAACTCCAGCCCGATCACCGTCACCACCGGGATCATGATGTTCTTCAGCACATGCACGAACACCACCCGCGCCGGCGACAGCCCCTTGGCACGGGCGAACTTGATGTAATCCATCAGCACGATCTCGCGCACCCCGGCGCGCACCAGGCGCAACACGAGCGAGATGTTGAACAGCGCCAGATTGACCGCCGGCATCAGCATGTGGCGCAGCCCATCCCACGTCAGGAACGACCATTGCACGCCGAACAGCGCTTGGGTGGTGCCGCGTCCCGTGGACGGCAGCCAGCCCAGCTCGACGGCGAACACCACGATCAGCATCAGCCCGACCCAGAAGGTCGGCAGCGAGAACCCCAGGATGCTGCCAGCCATGATCGTGCGCGACATCGCCCGGTCCGGATACAACCCCGCGTACAGGCCGAGCGGGATGCCCAGCACGATCGACAGCAGCACCGCGGTGACCGCGAGCTCCATCGTCGCCGGCATGCGCTCGGCGATCAGCCGCAGCGCCGGCTCGTTGAACACGAAGCTGTTGCCAAGGTCGCCGTGCAGCGCGCCGCGCAGGAACACCAGGTATTGCTGCCACAGCGGCTTGTCGAGGCCGAGAGACGCGATGGCGCGCGCCCGCTCCGCCTGGTCCGCCTGCGGCGAAATCAGGATGTCGATCGGATTGCCGATCACGTGCAGGCCGAGGAACACGACCACAGTCATCACCAACACGACCAGCATCGCCTGGATCAGCCGGCGGATCAGCCAGGTTGTCATATGTCTCCGCGCTGTCTGCGTGTCCCTGGGCGGCTATACCCGACCCGGTTATATCCGGCCGGTCATATCCGACCCGGTCATACCCGACCCGGCCCGTTATACCCGAAATCGTGTCCCCGGGCACAGCTTGCCGCCGATACCGACCCGTATAGACTGCCGGCATGTCAGCACAACTTCCACCGACCCGCATTGCCACCGCCGAGATGCTCGAGCGGCTGGTTGCGTTCGACACCACCAGCCGCAACTCCAACCTGAAGCTGATCGCCTTCGTGCGGGAATATCTCGACGCGCAGGCGGTTCCCTATCGCATCAGCACCGACGAGACCGGCAACAAAGCCAATATCCACGCCATCATCGGCCCGCATCAGGCCGGCGGCATCGCGCTGTCGGGGCACGTCGACACCGTCCCGGTGGACGGGCAGAACTGGTCCAGCGACCCGTTCACCCTGCGCCGCGACGCCGGCCGGCTGTATGCGCGCGGGGCCTGCGACATGAAGGGCTTCGTCGCGGCCTGCCTCGCCGCGGTGCCGGACATGCGCGCGCGCAACCTGGCCCGGCCGCTGCACCTGTTCATCAGCTACGACGAAGAAACCGGCTGCGAGGGCGCGCAGCGGCTGGTGCGCGACCTGGAGGAATCCGGCCTGAAGCCGGCGCTCTGCGTGGTCGGCGAGCCGTCCGGCATGAAGCCGATCCTGGCGCACAAGAGCAAGCTGAACCTGCGCGTGCGGGTACGCGGCAAGCCGGGGCATTCCAGCGAGCCCGACAAGGGCGTGAACGCGATCTACGCCGCCGCCCAGGCGGTCACCTACGTGGCGGCCGAGGCGCGTCGTCTCGCCCAGGAAGGCCCGTTCGAGGAAGGCTTCGACCCGCCGCACACCACCATCCATGTCGGCACCATCCAGGGCGGCAGCATCCTCAACATCATCCCCGAGCACGCCGAGTTCATCATGGAGTGGCGCGCCATCCCGGGCGACGACGCCGATCGCCACGTGGAACGACTGAAGGCCTACGTCGCGACACACATCGAACCGGCGATGCATGCGGTCGATCCGGCCACCGGCTTCCGCTTCGAGGTGGAGAGCGTCATGCCGGGCATGGCGATCGCGCCCGACCATGCGCTGACCTTGCTGGTCAAGCAGATCACCGGGGCGAACAGCGCGGGCAAGGTGAGCTACGGCACCGAGAGCGGCTACTACCAGGCGGTCGACATCCCGACTATCATCTGCGGTCCCGGTCACATCGCCCAGGCGCACCAGCCGGATGAGTGGGTCGCGCAGGAACAGCTCGACACCTGCGACGCTTTCATCCGCCGCCTGGCCGAGAGGCTGCTCGTCTGAGGCGGCACCCATGGGTCAGCCCGTCCACCTTCCGCCCGCGCCGCCCTTCGAGGTCCGTCTCGCGGTGCCGGACATCGCGCCCTGGGTGGCCGGCAATACCGGCGTGCGCGGTTTCACCACGCGCGCGGCGTCGCGTCCGGGGCAGCATGTCGCGCTGTTGGCGCTGACGCACGGCAACGAGATCTCGGGCGCAATCGTGCTCGACCGGCTACTGCGCGCGGGCTTCGCGCCGATCCGCGGCCGGCTGACCTTCGGCTTCGTCAACCTGGAGGCGTTCCAGCGCTTCGATCCGCGCCAGCCGACCGCCTCGCGCTTCGTCGACGAGGACATCAACCGCGTCTGGGATGTCGACGTGCTGGACGGCCCGCGGCATTCCGCCGAGCTGGAACGCGCACGCGAGATCCGGCCGCTGCTCGACACGGTGGACGTGCTGATCGACCTGCATTCGATGCTGTGGCCGTCGGACCCGCTGACCCTGTGCGGCGAGACCGAGAAGGGCAAGCGCATGGCGCTCGGTCTCGCGGTGCCGGCGCTGGTGGTGGCGGATCGCGGCCATGCCGGCGGCAAGCGCATCATCGACTATCCACGCTTCGCCGACCCGCAGACGCCGTACGCCGGCAACCTGGTCGAAGCCGGGCAGCACTGGGAACCGCCGACGGTGGACATCGCGCGCGAGGCGGTCGGTGCGCTGCTGCACCGTCTGGAGATGGCGCCAGTGTGCGCCGCGCTGCCGCCGCCGCTACCGCGCGCGCGGCCGCGCTTCGCCCGGGTCACCAAGGTGGTCACCGCGACCACGGCGAATTTCAGTTTCATGCAGGCGTATCGCGGCGGCGATGTGATCGCCAAGCGCAACACCGTGATCGCGGTGGATGGCACGACGGAAATCCGCACGCCGCACAACGACTGTCTGCTGGTGATGCCGAGCCTGCGGCCGAGCCGGGGACACACGGCGGTGCGGCTGGGGAAGTTCGAGTAGGCTACAGCAGAATTCTCCCCCTCCCNNGGGAGGGGGAGAAAATGTTACTTTTCCATTATGGCGCCGCAGCGGGCCACGGCGTGACCGGCGCGTTCTGCTTGACCGCCGCCACGCCGGGCAGATCACCCGCCTGCCACCCGCCGCCAAGTGCCTCGATCAACGTAACGCTGGCGACCAGCCGGTTCTGCTGGATGCTCAGCGCGGTCTGCTCGTCGCCCAGCGCCAAGGTCTGCTCGGTAATCACACTCGTATACGCGACCGTTCCGGCAAGGTATTGGTTCATCGTCACCTCCACCGCATGCCGCGCCGACGCCACCGCCAGATCCTCCGCCGTCGCCTGCTGCTCCAGCACGCGCAGCGCGACCAGTTCGTCCTCCACCTGCTGGAACGCCGTCAGCACCGTCTGGCGATAGTCGGCGACGAACTGGTCGTAGGTCGCGCGCGCGACGTCCACCGCGGCCGAACGGGCCCCGGCATCGAAGATCGTCTCCGCGGCCGACGCGCCGAGCGACCAGACCTGATTGGCCACGGTGAACAACTGCGACAGCGGGTTGCCTACGAAGCCGAACAGCGCCGACAGCGTAACGTCCGGATAGTAGGCCGAGATCGCCACGCCGATCAGCGCGTTCTCGTCCTTCATCTGCCGCTCGGCCGCGGCGATGTCGGGGCGCCGCTCCAGCAACGTCGAGGGGATGTCGGTTGGCACAACCGGTACCCGCCGCGGCAGTGACGTGGCCAGGATCGTCAGGTCGGCCGGCGGATGGCCTGTCAGCATGGCGATGGCGTGCTCATACTGCGCGCGCAACACACCCACGGCGATCAACTGCGCCTGCGTGGTCTGCAGTTGCGCCTGCGCCGTCACCACGTCGGCACTCGAGGCCGTTCCGGCGTTGTACTGGTTCCGCGCGATATTCAGCGCGCGCTGATATTCCGCAACCGTCTCGGTCAGCAGGTGCTGCAGCGAGTCCTCATAGCGCAGGTTGACGTAGGCGATGGCCAGCGTCGCCTGTGCCGACAGCGTGGCATTGGCCAGATCGGCCGCGCTGACCTGCGCCGCCGCCACGTTGCTTTCGATTTGGCGGCGGATCTTGCCCCAGATATCCGGCGCCCAGGAGGCACTGCCCTCCACCGTGTATTGCGTGCGGGCAACGCCGCCACCGCCACCGCCACCGCCACCGCCGGAGGATGCGCCTCCGGAGGACGAGCCACCTCCACCACCGCCGCGGCTACGGGTGACGCCGGCGTTCACGCCGGCCGTCGGAAACAGCGACGCCTCGGTCTCGCGCACCAGCGCCGTGGCGGCGCGGTAGGCCGCCTCGAAGGATTTCACGTTCTGGTTGGAGATGGCGACCTGGCTTTCAAGCTGATCCAGCTCCGGATCGTTGTAGATCGACCACCAGTCCCCGCGATTGATGGTGTCGAGGGGCGTCGCCTGTTTCCAGCCGGCGAGCTCCTTGTAGGTGACCGGCACCGGCGCATCCGGACGTTTGTAGTCCGGACCGACCATGCAGCCGGCCAGCAGCAGAACGAGGAGGGTCCCGCCAAGAAGAACGGGCCAGTCACGGAACCATCCCGTCATGCCCGCAGCCTGCATGTATCGTTGCGCGGCATGATCGAGACGACGTGGAGATTGCGCGTGCGCGCTCGATCGACAGCAAGCAAGCAAGATTCTAACACGGAGAAGCAGCAAGGTGGCACGGAGGGCACCGAGAACAGCAATTCTCATTTTGGCCCATCNNAAGCAAGGATTTTGGCGCTTCGCGCGGCGTCCGATCAGACGCCGGCGTCACGCGCCAAGAATTCGGTGTCGCATCAAACACCGCGCGAAGCGCCATACTGCCCGTCGCCGTGACCTCCGTGCCGCCTTCCTGCTTCTCTGTGTTAAAATCTTGCTTGCTTGATTGCAGACGATCCGACGCCCCGGACGGTTGCTGTCGTGCCCGCCATCCCGGGCCGGCCAATCGACCAATAATCGAGAGCCAACCAGGACACCTCCCGGTGGCCATCACGCCCAACCAGCGGGTCCGGCATGACGATGTGGAGCGATCGCGCGCCCCATCTCCGCACCGCCCCATCATTCCGCCGCCCCCGACGCCACCGGGAACGCTCGCCGCCAACGGCCGCGCGCGGCAAGCCGGAACCGGTCGAGATACAGATACANNCCATGGTGGTCATCATGATCGGCCGAAACCGCTTGAGGCAAGCTTCGAAGATCGCCTCGCGCGGGGTCAGATCGCGCGCCCGTTCCGCCTCCAGCGCGAAGTCGATCATCAGGATCGCGTTCTTCTTCACGATTCCGATCAGCAGGATCACCCCGATCGCCGCGATGATGCTGAATTCAATGCGGAACAGCAACAGCGCCAGAAACGCGCCGATGCCGGCCGAGGGCAGCGTGGACAGGATGGTGACCGGATGCACCAGGCTCTCGTACAGGATGCCGAGCACGATGTAGATCGCGATCACCGCCGCCAGCAGCAGGACCGGTTCGCTGTTGAGCGACGCCTGGAACGTGCTCGCGGTGCCCTGGAAACTGCCATGGATGCTGCCGGGCATGCCGATCGCCTGCACCGCCTGCGCGATCGCCGCGTCGGCGTCGCTGAGCGACTTGCCCGGCGCGAGATTGAACGAGATCGTGGCGGAAACGAACGGTCCCTGATGGTTGACCGCCAGCGGCGTGTTGCCGATCCCGTAATGGGCGAATGCAGCCAGCGGCACCATCGTCTCCCGGCTGGTGCTGACCGCGGCGCCGGCCGAGGCGCTGCCCTTGCCGGTGTTGGCCAGCGCGTTCGTCGCCGCGTTGCGCGCGGAACTTGCGGCGATGCCCGCCGCGGTATTCCCGGTTCCCGCCGCGGCGACGGTGCCGACCACCGCGTTGGACGTTTCGCTGCCGCGCGCCGACCCGCCCGAGGTGCTGACATAGATCTGCTTCAGCATATCGGGGCTCTGCAAGTAGGGCGGCGCCACCTCCATGATCACGTGGTACTGGTTCTGCGCCTCGTAGATGGTCGAGACCTGACGCTGACCGAACGCATCATACAGCGTGTTGTCGATCTGGCTGACCGAGAGGCCCAGCCGGCTCGCGGTCGCCCGGTCGATCACCAGGTCGGTCTCCAGCCCCTTCTGCTGCTGGTCGGAATTGACATCCTGCAGCACCGGGTTGTGCTCCAGCGCGGCCTGCAGCTTGGGCGCCCACTCATAGATTTGCGCGGTCGAGTCGCCTTGCAGCGTGTACTGGTACGCGGCGTTGGATTGCCGGCCGCCGACCCTGATGTCCTGCACCGGGTTCAGATACAGCCGCGCCCCCGGCACCTCCGCCAGCGCGCGGCGGAGACCGGCCATCACCTGGTCCATCGAGGGCCGCTGGCCGAGCGGCTTCAGCGAGATGAACACCGAGCCGGTATTGGTCGAGCCGAAGCCGCTCGAACCGGTGAAACCGACCACGTGGGCCACCGCCGGATCATGCTGCACGATCGACACCATCCGGGTCAGCTTGACCTGCATCGCCTGGAACGACGTGCTCTGGTCGGCCTGCATGCCGCCCATCAGTTGTCCGGTGTCTTCCGCCGGGAAGAATCCTTTCGCACTGATTACGAACAGCACGACGTTCAACGCCACGCACAGCAGCAGCACCAGCATCACCAGCGCGCTGTGGTGCAGCGCCCAACCCAGCGTGCGCTCATACAGACCCAACGCGCGATCGAACAGGCTGCGCCGGCGTGGCCGGTCCGCCAAGCGGCGATCCACCAAGGGGCGATCCATTTGCGGCCGCAGCAGCAGCGCACACATCATCGGTGTGGTGGTCAGCGAGATCACCATCGAAATCAGGATGGCGAGGGACAATGTCATTGCGAATTCGCGGAACAGCCGCCCGACGATGCCACCCATCAGCAGGATCGGGATGAACACCGCGATCAGCGACAGGCTGATCGAGATGACGGTGAACCCCACCTCGCGTGCGCCGCGCAGCGCCGCCTCAAGCCCGGGCTCGCCGTCCTCGATATGCCGCTGGATGTTCTCCAGCACGACGATGGCGTCGTCCACCACGAAGCCGGTCGCCACCGTCAGCGCCATCAGCGACAGGTTGTCCAGGCTGTAGCCCAGCAGATACATCGCCCCGAACGTGCCGATGATCGAGATCGGCACGGCGACGCAGGGGATCAGCGTCGCGCGCCAGTCGCGCAGGAACAGGAACACCACCAGGGTCACCAACACGACCGCCAGCAGCAGTGTCAGCTCGGTGTCGCGCAGCGCGGCGCGGATCGTCGTGGTGCGGTCGACCGCGATGGTGACCTGAATGTCGCTCGGCAGCGCCGCGACCAGTTCGGGCAGCGCCGCCTTCACCGAGTCCACCGTGTCGATGATATTGGCGCCCGGCTGGCGGAACAGCAGCACGATCACCGAGGGCTTGCCGTCAGCCAAACCCGCGTTGCGCAAATTCTCCACCGAATCGACCACGTCGGCGACATCCGCCAGTTTCACCGGCGCGCCATTGCGCCAGGCGAGGATCAGCGGCTTGTAGTCCATCGCCGACATTGACTGATCGTTGGTGTAGATCTGATAGTGCTGGTTGCCGTCTTCGATCGCGCCCTTCGGGCTGTTGGCGTTGGCCGAGGCCAGGGCCGCGCGCACGTCCTCCAGGCCGACGCCGTATTTGAACAGTGCCTGCGGGTTCAGCTCCACCCGGACCGCGGGCTGTGCGGCGCCGCCGATCACCACCTGGCCGATGCCCTCGATCTGCGACAGGCGCTGACCCAGCACGTTGCTGGCGGCATCGTAGACCTGTCCACGCGTCAGCGTGTCGGAGGTCAGTGCCAGGATCAACACCGGCGCGTCGGCCGGGTTGACCTTGCGATAGGTCGGGTTGCTGCGCAGGCTGGCCGGCAGATCGGCGCGCGCCGCATTGATCGCCGCCTGCACGTCGCGCGCGGCGCCGTTGATGTCGCGATCCAGGCTGAACTGCAGCACGATGCGGGCGGATCCGACCGAACTGCTCGAGGTCATCTCGGTCACGTCGGCGATGGTGCCCAAATGCCGCTCCAGCGGCGCCGCGACCGAGGTCGCCACCGTGTCCGGGCTGGCGCCAGGAAGCTGCGCCTGCACCTGGATCGTCGGAAAATCCACCTGCGGCAGCGGCGAGACCGGCAGCCGGAGATAGGCAAAGCAGCCGCCCAGCGCGATGCCGATGGTCAGCAGCGTCGTGGCAACCGGCCGCGCAACGAACAGGGCGGAGATGTTCAACTCGTTGCCCCGTCATCGGCCAGCCGCCCGTCCGCCCGCCGGTCGCCGCCGCGCCGGCCACGCAGCCGCACGCTCAACCGGTCGAACATCAGGTAGATCACCGGCGTGGTGAACAGGGTCAGAGCCTGGCTGAAGATCAGGCCGCCGACGATCGCCACGCCCAACGGGCGGCGCAGCTCCGAGCCGGTGCCCGCCCCCAGCATCAGCGGCAGCGCGCCAAGCAGGGCCGCCATCGTCGTCATCANNCATCATGATCGGGCGGAAGCGCAACAGACAGGCCTGATGGATCGCCTCGCGCGGTGGCTTTCCCTCGTCGCGCTCTGCCACGATGGCAAAATCGATCATCATGATTGCGTTCTTCTTGACGATGCCGATCAGCAGGATGATGCCGATGACCGAGATCACGTCGATCTCGTCGCCGGCGATCAGCAGCGCCACCAGCGCGCCGACGCCGGCCGAGGGCAGCGAGGACAGAATTGTGATCGGATGGATGAAGCTTTCGTACAGCACGCCGAGCACGATGTAGACGGTGACGATCGCCGCCAGCACCAGCAGCAGCTCATTGCTCAGCGACGATTCCAGCGCCGACGCGGCACCCTGGAAGGCGGTGATGAAGCTGTTCGGCAGATGGATGTCCTGCTCCGCCTGACGGATCGCGGTCACCGCGGCGCCGAGCGACGATCCGGGCGCCGTGTCGAACGAGATCGTGGTGGCGGGAAACTGCCCGAGATGCTGGATCGACAGCGGCCCGGCATGCTGTTCCACATGCACGATCGCCGACAGCGGCACCTGCCCGCTGGCGGTCAGCGAGGTCGGCAGGTAGATCGTCGACAGACCCGTCAGTGATTGTTGCAAATCCGGCGCCGCCTCCATGATGACGCGGAACTGGTTGGACTGCGTATAGATGGTCGAGATGATGCGCTGGCCGAACAAATCGTACAGCGCGTTGTCGACCGTTGCCGGGGTGATGCCGAACCGCGCCGCGGTGGCGCGATCGATCACCAGATTGAGGGTCAGCCCCTGCTGCTCCAGATCGCTCGCGACATCGGTCAGCTCCGGCGCCTGGCGCATCCGGTCAACCAGCTTCGGCACCCAGGTGTCGAACGCGCTCAGGTTGGGATTCTCCAGCACGAACTGGTACTGCGTGCGGCTGAGCGCGGCGTCGATCGTCAGGTCCTGCACCGGCTGCAGATAGAGCGTCACGCCCTGAACGCCCGCCGTCTCCTGCCCCAGCCGCTTGGCGATCGCGGTGGCGTTCAGCGTGCGGTCGTCCTTCGGGCGCAGGTTGATCAGGAACCGCCCGCTGTTCAGCGTCGTGTTGGTGCCGTCGACGCCGATGAACGAGGTCAGGCTGACCACGTCGGGATCCTTCAGGATCACCGCGGCCAGCGACTGCTGCCGCTCGGCCATCGCGCCATACGAGCTCGACTGCGCCGCAACCGAGATGCCCTGGATCAGGCCGGTGTCCTGCACCGGGAAGAACCCCTTCGGCGCGACCACATACAGCACCACGGTCACCACCAGCGTGATGGCCGCAATCAGCAGCGTGAGCGGCTGATGGTCCAGCACCACGTTCAGCCCGCGGTCGTAGTGGCCGATCACCCAGTCGAAGCCGCGCTCGGCCGCCAGATCGAACCGGCTCCGCTGCTGGTCCGAACGGTGGCGCACCAGCCGCGCGCACATCATCGGCACCAGGGTCAGCGACACCACCGCGGAGATGACGATGGTGACCGACAGCGTGATGGCGAACTCGTGGAACAGCCGCCCGACCACGTCGCCCATGAACAACAGCGGGATCAGCACNNGCGTCGTCGACGACGAAGCCGGTGGAGATCGTCAGCGCCATCAACGACAGGTTGTCCAGGCTGAAGCCCAGCAGGTACATCGCCCCGAAGGTGCCGACCAGGGAGACCGGGACCGACAGGCTGGGGATCACCGTCGCCGGCAGGTTGCGCAGGAACAGGTAGATCACCAGCACGACCAGGACCACCGCCAGCCCCAGCTCGAACTCCACATCGGCGACCGAGGCGCGGATCGTCGTGGTGCGGTCGGTCAGCACCGCGACATCCAGCGCCGCCGGCAGCCCGGCCTGCAACTGTGGCAGCAGGCGATTGATGGTGTCGACCACCTGGATGACGTTGGCGCCAGGCTGGCGCTGGACGTTCAGAACCACGGCCGGCGTGGTGTTGGCCCAGGCACCCAGCTTGGTGTTCTCCGCCCCCTGCACCACCGTCGCCACGTCACGCAGGCGCACTGGCGCGCCGTTGCGGTAGGCGATCACCAGATCAGCGAAGTCGCCGGCACTTTGGATTTGATCATTGGCGTTGATCGTGGTCGCCTGCGTCGGACCGTCGAACCCGCCCTTCGGCGTGTTGACGTTGGCATTGCCCAGCGTGGTGCGCAGATCGTCGATGTTCAGCCCGTTCGCCGCCAACGCGCGCGGATTGATCTGCACGCGCACCGCCGGGCGCTGCCCGCCGCCGATGCTCACCAGGCCAACGCCGGGCTGCTGCGAAATCTTCTGCGCCAGCTGGGTCTCGCCGATCGTTTCGATCTGCGTGAGCGGCAGCGTCTTCGAGGTCAGCGACAGGGTGAGGATCGGCGCGTCCGCCGGGTTGACCTTGGCGTAGATCGGCGGCGCCGGCAGGTCCGCCGGCAGCAGGTTGCCCGACGCATTGATCGCCGCCTGCACCTCCTGCTCCGCCACGTCCAGGCTGATATCGAGGCCGAACTGCAGCGTGATGACCGACGCGCCAGCCGAGCTGGTGGAGAACATCTGGTTCAGGCTCGGCATCTGGCCGAACTGCACCTCGAGCGGCGCGGTGACCGAGGAGGTCATCACCTCCGGGCTGGCGCCGGGGTAGAAGGTCTGCACCTGGATCGTCGGGTAATCGACCTCGGGCAGCGCGGAGACCGGCAGGAACATGAACGCCGCCATGCCGGCGAGCAGGATCGCCGCCATCAGCAGTGACGTGCCCACCGGGCGTTCAATGAAGATGCGGGA
Organism: Acetobacteraceae bacterium; assembly: GCA_003151425.1. Taxonomy (GTDB): domain Bacteria; phylum Pseudomonadota; class Alphaproteobacteria; order Acetobacterales; family Acetobacteraceae; genus Palsa-883. The sequence goes on along the minus strand of PLXO01000329.1, from coordinate 6,057 downwards.
CGGGTTCATCGGCTAACTATTGATAATCTCCCCCTCCCCTTGAGGGAGGAGGTTGGGGGGAGGGGTTCCGCGGGCACGATGTTTCGCTTCGGTACTCGCACCAACCCCTCCCCCCAACCCCCTCCCTCAAGGGGAGGGGGAGAATGGACCGCCGCGCCCATGCGTCACTGGCTCGGCTGGCCCTGCGCGGCCGGCTGGCCCTGCGCGGCCGGCTGCCCTTGCGCGCCCGGTTGGCCACCATGGCCGCCCGGGCCCCCCGCCGGAGTCCCTGGCTCCGTCGTCGTCCCCGTCGTCGTCCCCGTCGTCGTCCCTGTCGTCGTCCCCTGGGTCGTTGCCTGGCCGGTTGCCTTGGCAGCCGGCACCGTCACCGTCGCGCCGTCGCGCAGCCGGTCGGTGCCGTCGGTCACCACCCGATCCCCCGGCGACAGGCCGGACAGCACCTGCTCCAGCGGGCCGTCCGTCACGCCCAGCTTCACGGTCTTCACGGACACGGTGTTGTTGGCGTTGATGACATAGACGAAAGCGCCCTGCGCCCCCTGCTGCACCGCCGCCACCGGCACCCGCGTCACCGCATGCAGCGTATCGACCAGCAACCGCGCGTTGACGAACTGGCTGGGGAACAGCGCGGCCTTCGGGTTCGGAAACAGCGCGCGGATCTTCACCATGCCGGTCGTGGGATCGATCACGTTGTCGATCGTCCCCACCTTGCCCGAGGCGAGCTTCGTTGTGTTGGACCGGTCGTAGGCGTCGACCGCCAGCGTCGCGCCGGCGCTCAACTGGGCCATGACGTCGGGCACATTGTCCTCGGCGATGGTGAAGATCACCGAGATCGGATCGAGCTGCGTCAGGATCACCAGCCCGGCCGTGCTGCCGGCCAACACGTAGTTGCCCGGATCGACCAGGCGCAGCCCGACACGCCCGGCGACCGGCGCGGTGATGTGGCAATAGAGTATGTTGAGGTTGTCGGTGTCGATCGCGCCCTGGTCGAGCTTCACCGTGCCCTGGTCCTGCTGCACCAGGAAGTGCTGATCCGCGACCTGCTGCTGCGCGATCGAATCCTGCCGCCCCAGCGTCAGGTACCGCTTCAGGTCGGCCTGCGCCTGGTCGAGCAAGCCCTGGTCATGCGCGAGCTGCCCCTGGTCCTTCTCGAGCTGCATCTGGTAGGGTCGTGGGTCGATCTGCGCCAGGAAGTCGCCCTTCTTGACCATCTGGCCTTCCTGGAACCCGACCTCCTGCAACTGGCCGTTGATCTGCGTCGTCACGGTGATGGTGGCGAGCGGCGTGACGGTGCCGAGCTCGTTCAGGATGATGCGGATGTCGCCCTTGTCCACGGTGGCGGCGCCGACCGGCTGCGGCGGAGTTGCGGCGGCGCGCTGCTCCGCCGGTTGGGTCGCCGTCTGGGATGTCCCCTGAGGCGCCGGGTGGGTGTAGTACCAGACCACCACGCCGATCCCCGCCGCGATCAGCAGCGCCACCACCAGCCACCAGCGCCGGCGTCGCCGGGGGGCCGGTAGCGAGAGTGGGGGGACCTCGGTCTCGGGTCGGTTTACGCGCTCGTCCATCCTCGACGGGCCTGCTCCGCTGTTTGACGCCGCAACACTGGCTGCGAGATCATCCGACAACTAAGGGCAGCATTACGGCAACCGCAAGGCCGCATACGCGGGCGTGGTGCCGGTTCTAACGCTTTGTTACACTCTCCCGCGACGGTGACCAAAACGGGTGGAGGAGTGGCATGCGGGTCCTGGTGCTGGGCGGCGGTGTGGTGGGCGTCACCACCGCCTATCAGTTGCAGCGCGACGGTCACGAGGTCGTGTTGGTCGAACGCCTGCCCGACGTGGCGCAGGACACCAGCGCCGGCAACGCCGGGATGATTGCGCCCGGCCACTCCTTCGTGTGGTCCTCGCCACGGGCGCCATGGATCCTGCTGAAATCGCTCGTGCTGCCCGACCAGGCGCTGCGGTTCAAGCTGTCCGCCGATCCGCGGATGTGGTCCTGGTCGCTGAAGTTCCTGATGCAGTGCACGCCGGCGAGGGCGCGTGCCAACACGCTGCGCAAGCACCAGATCGCGGTCTACTCGCAATCCGTGCTGCAGCAGACGCTGGCCGACGATCCCGTCGCGTATGACCGCAACACGGGCGGCATCCTGTATTTCTATCGCGATGCCGCGTCGTTGCAGGCGGGGATCGCGCACATGCAAATCCTGGCCGAGGACGGCCAGCACATCGAGGTGCTCGAACGCGCGCAGATCGTCGCGCGGGAACCGTCATTGGCCAGCGCGGCGGGGCAGATCGCCGGCGGCATCCTGTGCCCAACCGACGAGAGCGGCGACTGCGCCATGTTCACCCGCGGCCTCGCGGAGGTCTGCCGGGCGCGCGGCGTCAACGTGCGCACCGGGGTGACCGTGCAGGCGATCGAGGCCGCCGGCGACGCGGTGACCGGCGTGCGCACGGATCAGGGTATGCTGACGGCGGACGCCTATGTGCTGTCGCTGGGCTGCCAAAGCCCGTTCCTGACCCGGCCACTGGGGATCGACCTGCCGATCTATCCGATCAAGGGCTACTCGATGACGATTCCGATCGGCAACCATCGCGCGCCGCCGGCCATGGCGGTGCTGGACGAGGCGAACCTCGTTGCCATCTCGCGCTTCGGCGACCGCGTGCGGGTGACCGCGACGGCGGAGTTCGCCGGCTACGACACCAGCCATCGGCCTGCCGATTTCGCGCACATGACCAAGGTGGCGCGCGACCTGTATCCGGACGGCGCGGATTACACGCGGGCCGAGATGTGGGCCGGGTTGCGGCCGATGACCCCGGACAATTTGCCGATCATTGGGCGCAAGCGGCACCGCAATCTGTGGTACAATACAGGGCACGGGCATATCGGCTGGACGATGTCGCATGGCTCGGCGCGGCTGGTGGCGGATTTGATTGGCGGCCGACCGACCGCGATCCCGGTGGAGGGGCTGGCGTGAGGGGCCGAATAACGCATCCGCATCTGCGGTGACGCCGGAGCTCGCGGCGGCGTAAGTGTCATCCGGCCCACATCTGGGCAATCGTTTCAAAGTTCTGACTCACCGCGTCCGCGGTGGCCAGGGTCAGGCCCAGACGCCGTGCCTGCGCGACCAGCATACGGTCGAACGGATCGCTGTGTTGCCATGCAAGGGCGCCTGCCGTCTCCGCGTCGATCGGCAGGATCGGCACCTCGTGGAAGCCGTTGGCCCGGATGGCGGCGACAGCGGAGCCTCGGAAATCAAGCTTCTTCAATCGGCGCTTGATCGCGATCTCCCAGATCGAGGCGGCGGTAGTGCGTCAGATTGAAAGGGTGCAAAAGGTCGACTGCCGCGGTTCGGCCCGAGCGACCCGGCTACAGCTGCTTTGGGTGGAAAGCGGTCGTTCAGCGGCGCGAGCGGCGTGCCGTCGTCGAACCATGCGCAGGCGGTACCAGTCGCCATCCCACGCCCCACTTTCCAGCGCGGTTTGCAGCGTATTGGCATGCGCTCGCCCTGTCGCCGCGCGCTCGGTATCACCGCACGCATCGACCAACGGCGCGAATTCGCACAGCGCCGCGTACAGCAGTCAGCCGAGCAAAATGCTCTCGCCCGGCCCCAGTTCGCCGACCCGGTTCATGCCGTCGTTCCAGTCACCGGTGCCATCAGCGACAGTCCGCGATAGCCAATTTTGAGGCTGGCATCGAGGCCTACCACGCCCTCATTGCCGATCGTTCCGACCTCGACCGCCTGGCCGTTCGCCATGGTGTTCACCCGGGAGCCGACACCGGTTTCGATGAAATAGACAAATCCGATGGTCTTTCCGGCATCGTAGAGAGCCTGCGGGTATTCCAGCGGAACCAGCCGAAGATGCGGGCGAAGCCGCGCGTAATCGCTCGGCCGCAGCAAACCGAGCAATCGGTTGGCCGGCAGGTCCGCGGCCTTGTGGTTGGTCACCATCTGGCTGTTCGTTCCGGTCATGCTCGAACGGTTTCGCAAGTGCGGCGCCGGCTGGCGACATATTTCGCTGTTCGAGTCGGCTCATGTTGCTGCTGCTTGGCCCCGTTTTCGCCAAGCATCTCTCGCCGCCGAACCTTATCGACGGCGCGCACACGCCGGTTGTCTGCACAGGCTGCGCCTTTTGGGCAGTCCAGGCAAGGTGAATGTCCCTGTCCAGGTGAATGTCTTGTCCCAACTCAGCCCAATCGTAAGAACCAGCGATCCGTTGCCCCGACGCTCCATCGCCAGCGGACGCTGACCGAGCACTGCTTCAATCAGCCCGGGCAGTTCCAATACATCGCAATACGTTACGACATGCGAACTATAAACGACCTGGCGACCGCCTTCTCGCCGTCAACAAGCCCGGGCGCGACTTGGGTCCACACCCGAAGCGCACCTCAACGCCTTTGTGATCCCGAGCCACTGGAACGCGAACCTGAACCAGCAGAACGCGAAGCCGACGGAATGGACGGCATCGCGCGGGATGCGCCCGCCGGTCGGTAAGCATGCGGCGCCGGGTGGCCGCCACCACGGCCTCGGCCATTGTACCCGCCGCGATCCGGCGCCACCTGGTAGCCAGATCCCCAGCCACCGTAGTCGACACCGACGGGTTCATAGTATCCGACCCCAATGCCCGCGCCGCCGTCGTAACCGTATCCGCCACCAGGACCGACGCAACCGGACGACAGGACTGCGAACAGCCCGATCACGCAGGCGCGCGCCGACCAGCGCAAGAGCAAGGTGTTCACTGGGGCACCTCCTTGCTCTGGGTGTCAGGCCATTCAAGCAGTCCGAAGGGTGCCCCGAGAGGGTCGGCGACGACCGCGACCTTGCCGCCATGGCGATCAACCCGCGGCTCGACCAGCACGCGGCCACCGAGTGCCACGACCTGTGCCGTCATTTTGACGGTATCCGCGACGCGCACGAAATTGAGCCAGTAGGGATGAATATTGGGCCGGTTCGCCGGCAGCGAATTGGCGCTGGCGCGAGCATAGTTGTCGGACGCAAGCATGAGGTGCTGGGCGCCGTCGGCAGCCGGCAGCTCGAAGACCTCGTAGTCGAACAGCGTCTGGTAGAACGCCGCATCGGTGTCCGGATCGCGCGTGATCAGCGAGCTCCAGATCCATTCTCCGGGCTCGGCCAGGAGGTCGGGCGGATCACCACTGCCGGAATCGAGGACCGCGAAAACCGCCCCCTGCGGATCCGCGACGACGGCTTCGCGACCGCGGTCGGGCAGGCTATGCGGCTCGAACAGCACCTTCGCGCCATGCTGCACCGCAAGCTGCGTGGTCGCGTCGACATCGTGCGCGGCGATGAAGGTCAGCCACGCCGGCTGCCGATGCTCGCCAGCCGGTACCTGCCGTTGAACCAGTCCCGCGACCGGACGACCGTCGAGCAACGCCTCGGCATATCCGGTTCCATCGGCTTGCATGTCGCGATACGTCCAGCCGAACAATCCGGCATAGAACCGCTTGGCGGCGGCAAGATCCGGCGTCACCAGTTCAACAAGGATCACTTTGCCGACGTGATGCTCCTGGCTGGCAGGGTCGACAACCGGCGGCAACACGGGCGTTGCGGCCACGATCGGCGCCCTGCCCGCAACGCCAAGCAGCGCCGCGAGCAGCCCTTGAATGAGAAAACGTCGGGCGCGACTGGGCGGCATTTTGCGCGGCCGGTTCCTGTTTGATCCAGTCGGATCCGTCAAATCCAAGCTGCATTGACGATGCATCGCGGTCTCCGCGTTGTTGTCCTTGGCGAACCAAGAGGGGCCCGGTTGCGGTCCCGTACTAAGCCAGCACCTCGTCTGACGCCGCGGTGCGGACACGTAGACGGTCGTGATGGAAGCCAGCATCAGACAATCCTTGCGGGAATTTCTCCCCGCACTGGCACAGAGGGGAATTATTGTCCGAATCGGCGCAGTGCGGCCACCCTCGGAAAATACCTAGATCGGACCACGGGGGCAACGAGCTGCCATTCGCGTGGGTCGGCCCCCGTTCGCCCGGCTCGCCATGATCGCCTCGCTTGACCCGGTATGGCGCATTATGTCCGACTGGGGTGTCCATTTAACCGGA
>PLXO01000326.1 GCA_003151425.1 Acetobacteraceae bacterium | reverse complement strand
GTGGTTTGCGACTCAGTAGGAATAACTGGCGCGTCCAGAAACTGATCCTGCACCCGTAGCGCGCCAGGCCATTGTGGGACAGGGCGTCATGGGGATCGTGCCGATCGAGGGCTTGTGGGAGACGCATCTGACGGTCAGCGACCTGGAGCGCTCGATCGCGTTCTATCGCGACACGCTGGGCCTGACGCTCGCGCATCGTGTGCCGGAACGGCACGTCGCATTCTTCTGGATCGGTCAGCCGCGCCAGGCGATGCTTGGCCTGTGGGGCAACGGCCTGTGGGGCATCCCACCCTCGCCGCCGGCGCCGCGGCTGCATTTCGCGTTTCAGGTCACCCTGGAAAATGTCGTCGCGGCCGTTGCGGCGTTGAATGCCGTCGGCCTGCGCCCGCGCTCGGCTGCCGGCGATCCGATCGAGCAGCCGGAGGTGAGCCCCTGGATCCCGGCGGCCAGCGTCTATTTCGACGATCCGGATGGGCACTCGCTGGAATACATCGCGATGCTGCCGGATGCACCGGCACCGGCGGCGCCCCGGATGGGTTTGTCGGAGTGGCGGAGGCGTTGCGGGTGAGGTTGGCGCGACCGCGGTCGGTAGCGGATATTTCGGTGCCGATCTATGCGGTGGGGGTGCTGCTGGAGGCGCATAGGTTTCATCTTGCTCCGGAACGATGGTTCAGAGCGTTTGCGTTGGGGCTCATTACGGCGGTCGCGATCGTAAGTCTGTTCGAGTAGGGGTGGCCGTGTGATTCGCTGATAGCGAAAATAGGGATTGACAATTCTTCGCCATTAGCGAATAAGTCGAGCGACATGGCGCTCATCATTCCGCCTGACGTGCTGCCACAGTTGGCGGCGCTGCCGAAACGGGACCGAGAACGCCTGTTGGACGCGCTTGAAATGGTGGCGGCGGAGCCAAACAGGCGGTTTTCCATCGTCACGGAGTTGGTTGGGCAGCCGGGCGTGTGGCGGTTACGCAAAGGCAATTGGCGTGCCGTGTTCCGCCGACGTGGCGCCGATGTTGTGGTTGACCGAGTCGGCAATCGAAAGGACGTCTATCGATGAATGTCGTCAAGCCTCTGACCCAGACGCGGGACACCATCACGCTGAAGCGAGCGGATTTCGATGCGTTGGTGCGCTCTGCCGAGGATGCGATCGACCTTGCCGCCGTCGAGGCGCATCGCGCGTACGAGGTCCGCGTCGGCTGGGACAGTGCGCGACGCAATTATCTGACCGCGGACGAGGCACGGCGGTTGCTGGACGGCGAAAACCCGGTTCGCGTCTGGCGCGAGAAGCGCGGGCTAAGCCAAGGCGCCCTGGCTGAAGCGGCCAATGTCGCAGTGAGCTATTTGTCGGAGATCGAAGGCAGCAAGAAACCCGGGAGCCCGGCCGCATTGCAGCGGATTGCGAACGTGCTGGAAGTGACAATGGAAGATCTCACTGGACAGCAGATCGCGGGAACTAGCCTGAAGCCAGTGAATCGGGCCGAAACGGCAGCCGAACGGCTGGCGTCGTTGGCAGTGGACGTGGGCGCTACGCGGGATCGGCTCGCCAAAGAGGCACACGCAGTGGTCGCCGAATGGATGACGATCGCAAGTCGAGACGGGGGCGGAAACAGGATTGGAGCTGCCCTTCAGGTATTGGCGTTTCGTCTGAGAGCCATCGCATCGGACCACAGGCTTCGATCGATCGAGCTGGACCACAGCGGCGACACGCAAGCAGCAATGCGGATGAGGAGCGGATTGGATTCGCTGGAAGCTGCAATCGATGTTGTGCGCGAGGAATATCGCAAGCGCTGACACCGGCCCTACGCGTTCATCCCGCGCACCGCCTCGCACACCGCACGCGTCACCTCCTTCGTCGTCGCCTTCCCACCCAGGTCGGGCGTCATGATCCCCGCCGCGCACACCTGCTCGACCGCGCGCATCAGCAGCACGGCCGCCGGCTTCTCCCCCAAATGCTCCAGCATCATCGCGCCGGTCCAGAACGTCGCCACCGGGTTGGCGATGCCCTTGCCGGTGATGTCGAAGGCCGACCCATGGATCGGCTCGAACATCGACGGCCCGCGCCGCTCCGGATCGACGTTGGCGGTCGGCGCGATGCCGAGCGAGCCGGCCAGCGCCGCCGCGAGATCGGACAGAATGTCGGCGTGCAGGTTGGTCGCCACCACCGTATCGATCGTGCGCGGCCGCAGCACCATGCGCATGGTCATCGCGTCGACCAGCTCCTTGTCCCAGCTCACGTCCTTGTAGTCGTGCGAGACCAACGCGGCGATCTCGTCCCAGAACACCATGCCGTGGCGCTGCGCGTTCGATTTGGTAACGACTGTCAGCTTCTTGCGCGGCCGGCTGCGCGCGAGCTCGAACGCATAGCGCATGATCCGCTCGACGCCGACGCGGGTGAAGATGGCCGTTTCGGTGGCGACCTCGATCGGCAGGCCGCGATGGGCGCGCCCGCCGTGGCCGGCATACTCGCCCTCGCTGTTTTCGCGCACGATCACCCAGTCGAGATCGCCCGGTCCGACATCGCGCAACGGCGAGGTGACGCCCGGCAGGATGCGCGTCGGACGCACGTTGGCATACTGGTCGAATCCCTGGCAGATCGGCAGCCGCAACCCCCACAGCGTCACGTCGTCGGGCAGGTCGGGATCGCCGACGGCACCGAAATAGATCGCGTCCGCGGTGCGCAGCCAGGCCATCGCGTCGGCCGGCATGAAGCGGCCATGCTTGCGGTAGTAGTTCGATCCCCAGTCGTAATGGGCCACCTTCAGCGTGAAGCCGCCGTCGCGCGCCGCCACCGCGTCGAGCACCTCGAGCCCGGCGCTGATCACCTCCGGGCCGATGCCGTCGGCGGGGATGGACGCGATGCTGTGCTCGACCATTTGTGTGTCATCCGTCGGTGATGAAGGCGTAGCCTGTCGTACCAAGCCCGTCCGCGGCTGACAACCGGCGCCGCGACCAAACGTCCCCGGGCGTTGATGGCGCGCAAGCCAGCAAGATCCACCGCGGAGCGCGCGGAGAAGGCAGTGGGTCAGTTTGAATGTCGTCCTCCATCCAAGGTGGCCTTAGCCGGGTCGCTTGGCCTGAACAGCCGGATTCCACCCGAAGCAGCGGTAGCCGGGGCGCCCGTGCGCGAACCGCCGGATTCGACCATAACCGGACATGGCGAAGACACGGCAAAATCGACGCGACTGACCCGAAGCGGCCATTCCACGCGGTCAACCCCCCGGGACTGGAACGAGAGTGGTGGAGTGCTGTGCCCGACGATTGTGAATCGGCTTGGGGTCGCGATGCCGATCGGCACGCTAAAACATTGACATAGTAGCACAAGTAGGGTGACACGGCCGAACCGATGCACAGCTCGAGCGTGTCCATGAACGACCTGACCGTTGAAAATCGTGCCGATTCGGGTTAGCCCTCCTTCGGAACGGGCGGAGACGCTGCCCATCCGGAGAATGTCGGGTTAGTTCAGGGTTCATCCGGGGAATCCCGGATAACTGCCGCAAGGTCGCGAAGTCGTAGCAGTGCGGCTCGCACGACGGCCGCCACCGCGGCGGCAGTGAGGCGTGAACGGATGGGAGGCATGAACGGATGGATCCGGCGACTTGCCCGCCGCAATTGGTGCCTGATCCGGCACCGGTACAGGGAGGATTGAACCTTGCCTATCCGGTTGGCGCA
>PLXO01000295.1 GCA_003151425.1 Acetobacteraceae bacterium | reverse complement strand
CCCCTATCATCGCGGCACCGTGCTGGAATGGATGGCCGGGACAAACCCGGCCATGACGGGGACAGCCAGAGTACCAATCCATGCCCAAAGTCCTGATCAGCGACAAACTCTCCCCCGCCGCCGTCGACATCTTCAAGCGCCGCGGCATCGAGGTCGATCTCAAGCCCGGCCTGTCGCCCGCCGAGCTGCGCGCCATCATCGCGCCCTATGACGGGCTCGCCGTCCGCTCCGCCACCAAGGTCACGCGCGAACTGCTGGACGCCGCACCCAACCTGAAAGTCGTCGGCCGTGCCGGCATCGGCGTCGACAACGTGGATGTAAAATCCGCCACCGCGCGCGGCGTCGTGGTGATGAACACGCCGCACGGCAACACCATCACCACGGCCGAGCACGCCATCGCAATGATGTTCGCGCTGGCCCGGCAAATCCCCGAGGCTTCCGTCTCCACCAAGGCCGGCAAGTGGGAGAAAAATCGTTTCATGGGCGTCGAGCTCACCGGCAAGACGCTCGGCCTGATCGGCTGCGGCAACATCGGCTCGATCGTTGCCGATCGCGCCATCGGCCTGAAAATGCACGTGCTCGCCTACGATCCGTTCCTGGCGGAAAAACGCGCGATGGAACTTGGCGTCGAGAAGGTTGATCTGGACACGCTGCTGGCCCGCGCCGACCTTATCACGCTGCACACGCCGTTGACCGACGCCACGCGCAACATCCTGTCGCGCGAGGCGCTGGCGAAAACGCGCAAGGGTGTGCGCATCGTCAACTGTGCCCGCGGCGGCCTGCTGGACGAGGCGGCGCTGGCCGACGCGATCAAATCGGGTCACGTCGCCGGCGCCGCGCTCGATGTGTTCGAGACCGAACCGGCCATCGAGTCGCCCTTGTTCGGCCTCGACAATGTGGTCTGCACGCCGCATCTCGGCGCCGCCACCGCGGAAGCGCAGGAGAACGTCGCGCTGCAGGTTGCCGAGCAGATCAGCGACTTCCTGCTGACCGGCGCGGTGGCGAATGCGATCAACATGCCCTCGGTCTCCGCCGAGGACGCCCCGCGGCTGAAGCCGTACATGGAGCTGTGCCGCCTGCTAGGCAGCTTCGCGGGCCAACTGACGCAGGCGCGCGAGGGCTCGATCCGCCGCGTCGTCATCGAATATGAGGGCCTCGCGGCGAAGCTGAACCAGCGCCCGCTTACCGCCGCTGTGCTGGCCGGGCTGATGGCGCCGATCATGGAGGGCGTCAACATGGTCAACGCCCCGGTCGCGGCGCGCGAACACGGCATCGACGTGGCCGAAACGGTGCACGACCGGCCGAGCGAGTATCAGACGCTGGTGCGTGTCACCATCGAGGCGGACAAGCTCACTCGTTCCGTCGCCGGGACGCTGTTCGCCGGTGCCCGTCCGCGCCTGGTGGAGATCAAGGGGATCCGCGTCGAGGCCGACTTCGCGCCGCACATGCTGTATGTCACCAACCAGGACAAGCCCGGCTTCATCGGGCGGTTCGGTGCGACGCTGGCCGAGGCCGGGATCAACATCGCGACCTTCCATCTCGGTCGTTCCGGCCCTGGAGGCGACGCGATCTGCCTCGTCTCGGTCGACGAACAGGTGCCCGAGGGTGTGCTGGCGATGGTGCGCACCCTGCCGCTGGTGATGCAGGCGACGTCGTTGGCGTTCTGATCCAATGCTCACCGTGGCAGCGCCGAGCCCGATTGGTCGTATTCGGCGTAGCCCCTCGCATTCCCCAACAGGCGCATCGTGATCAAACGCAGCACCGCGAAGCCGAATCTGGGGTTCTGGAAATACAGCTCCCGCGCTTTCGCCTCGCTGAGATAGTAGAGATCGCAGTCGGTCGCGGCCACCACGGTCGCCGTCCGCTGACGATCCGGCGCGAACAAGCCGATCTCTCCGAATACTTCGCCCGCTCCGCGCGAGATGCCGAGTTCCGTTATTTCCACCCGACCGCTGTCGATGTAGTGCAACCCATCGGCGACATCGCCCTTGCGGAACACCGTTTCGCCAGCGCGAACCCTGCGGTGGTGCATGAAGGGCAGCAGATCGGCCATCGACAAATCGCCCGACGCGGCGTCGGCAACGCGGCGCGTGAGATTTTGCAACTGCAACAGACGCGCGAGGTTGATCGGAAACAGCACGACGTGCAGGATAAGCACCGGATAGATGCCGCCGAAAAATCCATAAACGACAAAGAGCATGTTGCTGGCAAGTGCCAGAATCCGCAGCGGCCGCATCGTTTTCATGCAGAATGTTGCCAGCACCACCGACGACGCGGCGTATCCCACCAGGTTGATCCATAACATTTGACTGGGGTATCCATTTAACCGGAGTTGGGCGTAGACTGGGGCAATGGAACGTGTCGAGCCGCCGAAACAACGCGGACATCCGCCCACATTGGCGCGACCTTCGCCGAGCCGCCCGTGGAGGCAAATCCCGCACTCCGGTTAAATGGACACCCCAGACATTTGATTTTGTCCCTCTTTATCCCAATGCCGGCTGCCAAGGCGTTCCCCGTCTCACGCCCGCTCTGGCGCCGCGCCGGATCAATCGTTAATCGGAAGGTTTGACGATTTGATGGTACGCCGGCCGGTTGATGGTGCGCCGGCCGGACCCGAAACGTCAGGTTTCCTCCGGCGGGGCGCTTATCCGCCTCCGCGGCTCGGGGGAATCAAGCAGCGCGTCGGCGTCAGCGCGAACTTTCACCCAACCGATCCGCCCGCCATCCATGCCGCACCCGCCCCCCCCGCTATCAGTGCGGTGCCATGCCCGCTTGCCACCCGCGCCGCGCCTGCCCGTTATCCGCGCCACGCCTGCCCGTTATCCGCGCCACGCCTGCCCGTTATCCGCGCCACGCCTGCCCGTTATCCGCGCCGCGCCTGCCCGTTGTCCGCGCCACGCCTGCGCTCTATGCGTGCCGCGTCCACCCAACATGCGCGCTTCGCGCCTGCTACGCGCCGCCAAACGCCGGCATCACATCGCGCGCAAACCAGCGCACCTGCTCCTCGAATTCCGATGGTGACAGCCCCTCGGCCCAGTGGACCATGAAGTCCTCCAGCCCCGGATACTTCGCTTCGATCGACTTGATGCCGTCAATCACCTGCCCGGGCGTGCCGCAGAACCACGCCTTCTGCGCCACCCCATCGCGCAACGATGGTGTGCGTGATGGTGCCCCAGGCGTGCCCCAGGTCCGCCCCTGCTCATCGGCGTAGCGCACGAAGCCGAACGGCGCGAACCATTTGTAGCGCTCGTCATGCGCCGGCTCAACACGCCGGATTGCCTCCTCCTGGCTGCCGGCCAAATAGAGCCCGGCACCCCAGATCATGTCCTCGCCCAACTGCGTCGGCCGCCCATGCGCCGCACAGGCCGCATGGAAGGCGCGCACCACGTCGTCCAGAATCTTCTCGCCGTTCAGCGTCACCATCGCCTTCAGGCCGTACTTCGCCATCATTTCGATAGTCTTGCCGCTGGCGATCGGCATCCAGATCTCCACCGGCAGGTGCTTCGGCCGCGGCACGACGGTGATGTCGCGCAGCCGGTAACCTCGATAATCCACCGGCGGCGGCGCCTCGAAATACTTGCCCTTGAAGTGAAACGAGTCCTCGTTGAAGCAGGCCAGAAGCAGTCGCAACTGCTCCTCGAAATATTCTCGGTTCTTCTCCGTATCGATCAACGGCGCCCCGAACGTCTCCACCTCGCGCGTGTGGTAGCCGCGCCCAACGCCCATGATCACCCGTCCGTCGGTGACGATGTCTGCCATCGCGTAGTCTTCCGCCAGCCGGATCGGGTGCCACATCGGCAGCACGTTGAAGGCGCAGCCGAATTTCAGCCGCTCGGTCTGCGTCGCCAGCCACAGCCCGAGCTGGATCAGGTTGGGCAGGCACTCATACCCCTCGCGCTGGAAATGGTGCTCGGCGGTCCAGAACGCGTAGTAACCGAGCTCGTCCATCACACGGGCCATGTGGCGCGCGGTCCAGAACACCTCACTCAGCCGCGCGTTGGGATAGCGCCGCTCGTTCGCCGGTGTGCCATCCTGGCCGACATTGTCCAGATCGATCTGGCCGACATACAGCACGTGGAATCGCTTGATCATGTCACCATCCTTGGGCGCGCGGCGAAGCGAGCACCCCGCCACCGATGCCGCGTAGTATGCCGCCTCGGCGCCGCGCCTGCTACCCCGCCGGGTCAATCAGTTGAACGAAGGAAGGTCAGGGCTCCGCCCTGAAACCCGCCAGGGGGCTTTGCCCCCTGGACCCCCACTAAAGGCGGAGCCTTTAGAATCCATCTTTTTGAGTGTGGGGCACGGGAGGGGGGACAGGGCCGGGCTGGGCCGCCGCCATCACACCGGCGATCGGCCGGTGTGATGGCAACGGCCCAGCCCGGCCC
>PLXO01000117.1 GCA_003151425.1 Acetobacteraceae bacterium | reverse complement strand
CGGTCCCGAAGAACGCCGCCGGCTGCTCCTGCCGCCGCGACAACGCGCGCTCCAGCGTCGCGGCCGTGCGCGTCAGATCGGCCGCGGCCCGGCGCACCCGGCAGACCTGCTCCACCGTCAACCCGGGCACGTTGGCCCGGTCCAACGTGTCATCCGCCGTCTCGCGGAACACGACGATCTGCGCCGCCAGCTTCGCCTGGGCCGCGTCGGCCGGCATCAGCACGCTGATCTCACGCACCAGCCGCGTGAGGCGCGCATGCCGCCAGCACGCCGAGGCGTCGGGCGGCGGCGGCAGGACGGCGACCGCGCCCGCCAGCAGATCGGCGTCGAGGCTATAGGGCGGCATCATCTCCTGGATGACGGTCTGGGTGATTCCGGCGGCGAGAAGCGTCATGACGGTAGACTCCAGCTAAAATTGGGATTGCTTGGGAGGTAAGATATACTAACTCACAGATAAAAGCCAGATAACATTTTCGGGGCGGCCGCTCGCGGCGCCGCACGCCGTTCGCGACGCAACGGCGGCTTGGGTCGGCGCTAGCCGGCCGCCGCGCTGCTTGCGTGACCGGGCTGCGCCCGAGGCCCGGCCATGCGTCGCGTCGAGGCGTGCGTGAGACCCGCCGCACGACTGTCGTGCAAGAGGTTGGAAAGCTGCCACTGCCGCCCGACGACGCGTCTTGCACCCTCGCACTCGAAACTGGATGTTTGAACCATTGCAGAAGCAAGCAAGGTTTTTAACGCAGATGAGGGCAGCAGATGCACGCGGAACACGCAGATGGTTCGGTGTGGCTTGCCGTCCACGAGACACTCGCCGGCCACCGCGCCTTCGAATCGCACCTTGACGCCACGGCGTTGCGCAACCGATAGGCCCCAGCCTTCGCCGAGGCAGGCTCCGGCGCGGCTCATGTGCCAACGCGTTCTCATGGCTCTTTTCCACGCATCCGATCGCCAGCGTATTGAGCACGGTGAACGCGTGGCCAGCACATGGCCCGACAGATCATTCAGCCCGTTGCTATCTGCGTGTTCCGCGTGCATCTGCTGCCCTTATCTGCGTTAAAAACCTTCCTTTACTATAGCTGCCGACAGATTGCGGCAGGCTCCAGATGGCCATGCCTTGGTCCGCATTTCTCATACTGTTGCAAGATGATGGCGCCGGGCATTGTCGTGCCAACAGGTTTTCGACCGTCAGGCCTTGCCCCGCGCGGTCAAGCCCCAGCAGCACCAATTGGCACGATCTCGGTGTCGGTCACCCCGCGGACCGGTTCCGCCGCCATGGCGGTGCTCGCCAAAATCGATGCGCTGACGCCGATTGCTGCCAGGTTCCACCGGCCCCGGCTGCCTTGTCGTACTTTCATCAACGACCCCTCCACGTTGCGGCCCGTCCTGCGGAACCGCGCCTTGCTTCACGGCGCGTGCTGCCGCCGGTCTTGCGGGCAGGCCGGCGCGCCAGGGAAGGCTGCCGCGTGGTACCCTCGGCGACAAACCACGTGGTTGTCCCCGCGTGATGTTCCCACGTGGTTGTCCCTGGCATCAAATCGGCAGGGCAATCGCATTTGGCAGAATGCGTCGGCTCGGGTGCCGCTGATGCGCATCGTGTGTGGATCGCAAATCGAGCAAGCCAGAATAACACGGAGCACACGGAAAAGCAGATTAAGTGACGGAGTACACGGAAAGGAAGTGATGGCGCTTCGCACGAAGTCAAACAGAAAGCTTGCGCGAAGCGCCATGATTTGCTTTCCGTGGACTCCGTGGCTTAACCTGCTTCTCCGTGTGCTCCGTGTTATTCTGGCTTGCTTGATTGTCTTGCCTAAGCCGCCCGCGGCGCGGATGCAAGCCCGCAGTACACCAATCGCCACACACAAGGCCAAGTGCGATTGCCCTGATCAAATCGGCGGGGTGACTTCCATGCCGTGATCCAGCATTCTATTCTGCGCGTATACAGGTCCGGCGGGATCAGCCCGCCAGAAAGGGAGGTAGCATGCTTCGCAGGTCGCTTCTGGCCGCCGTCTTCGCGGTTGGCTCGTTCTCCGTCGCTTCGGCGGCGACGATCAATTTTTCCGCCACGATGACCGCCGCCTCGGAGGTGCCGTCCACGACCTCCGCCGGCTCGGGCGACGCGCTCGCCACGCTGGATACCGCCACCAAGGCACTGACCTATACGGTGACGTTCCAGAACCTGACCGGTCCGGCCACCGCGGCGCATTTCCATGGCCCGGCCGCCGCCGGGGCGAATGCCGGCGTGGTGGTACCGCTGGGCAACACTCCGACCAGCCCGATCCACGGCAGCAAGGTGCTGACCGACGCGCAGATTGCCGACCTGGAAGCCGGCAAGTGGTATGTGAATGTCCACACGGCGGCCAATCCGGGCGGCGAGATCCGCGGTCAGGTGACGCAGAAGAAGTAGGCTACGCCGCGGCGACCTGCCGCGGACGGTAGATCGCGGTGTGCGCGATGTGCGCCACCGCGGTTGTGCCGTTGGTTAGCACCAACACCTCTAGTTCGACGAACCGGTGGCCCTTGTGGTCGTAGTTCGCGGTGACGCGGCCGCGCGCGGTGATCTCGTTGCCTACGTGTGCGACCGCGAAGTGGCGCACCGTGCTGCCGACGTGGATCCACGGGCCGAGCACGACGTTGTGGCTGAGCACCCAATTGCCGGTGCGCAGGATGGTGGCTGGGTGTGCCAGGCGTTCGCGCGCGTAGAGCGGGTCGGTTTCTCGGGCATCGCGTAGGTAGTCGGCGGCGAACTCGGGCGTGACCAGCAGGGGGCGGATTCCGAGCAGCGTGCCGACGGCCAGCGAGGACTCGTCGGCGGGAGGGCGATCCGCGGGCGGCGGTGGCGGGGCGGCGAAGCTGTCCAGCGCCGGGGCGGCTGCGGCCGCGTCGGGTAGCGAGGCGGTGCCGCCGGCGCACAGCATGCCTCGGCTGGCCACCTGGAGAACAAGGCCGTCGGCGGTTGCGTCCGCGGTGACGGTGGCGGTCTCGCCATCATAGACCGGCTTCAGCAGGCGGCATTCGCCGACCCCGCGTTCAAGCCAGGCGCGGCCCCAACGCGCGACCGGCTGATGGGTCATGTAGCCATACACGTCCACGCCCGGGACGAGGCCGCCGGAGAAGCCGAAGCGGCGGGCGACGGCGTCGTCGTGGATCTTGTTCTCCGAGGCCTTGGAGGTGTTGAAGGCTTCGACCTGATAGGGGGCAGTTCCCGCGATGCTCATTCGTTCGCTTCCTCCGTTACGGCGACGTGACCGTTTGATTACTGTCCGCGCGACTGGTCAGCCCTCCAGACGCTGGATATCGACGAGATCGTTCTCGCGTTGCTTCACGCGCCGCTCGTAGCTGGCCTGGTTCTTGGTGCAGACCAGGCTGTGCGGGCTGCCGCGTCGCACGGTTGTCATGTCCAGGTCGCAGCCGGCCGCCTTGATCGTGCTCTCGACATGGGCCCGCTGGGCCGCCGCAGCACGGAGCACCCACTCCTTCTGCGCGGGATGGGCGAGATACTGGCTCAGCGCGAGACAGTGCGGGCATTGACAGCCAAGCGAGTTGGCACGGCGCCAGTCGCGCGGCGCCTCCAGCGTCTCTGCCGCGCGCGCATGCAGGTGATCCAGGCAGGCGGTCCGCAACCGCCGCGCCGCCAAGGTCTGCATCGTCGCCGATCCCATCAATTTGCGGATCGCCGGCACGAGGAGGCCATCCAGCGTGTAGGTTGTCGACCATGCCAGCATGTGGTCCGCGGCCCGCATCGCGAGTGCCGGGTCGATCCGCCCGAAGGCAACAAGCAAATCGACGATGAAATCAACCGAGAGTCGGGGGCCGTATTGCCACACGGGGTACGGTGTCGCGCGCGCCGGATCACCAGGCAGCGCGTCGAGCAGGGTGGTCGCGGCAGTTCGTAGCGCCGCGGGATCGACTTGCGCCAGCGCGGCACCGGCGCGCGCCAGCAGATCGCCGCACATGCCGAGCGAGGTCGGCGCGGTGCCCTCGGTGATGCGCTCGATCAGCGCGACGGCCCGAGCGGGCGCCAGCAGCGCGAGCCCGACCAGTATCGCAGAGTTGTCGGTCTTGCCGCACAGACCGCTCGCGGCAACGTCCGCCAGAAAGTCATCTATGCGGCCCGTGTCACCCAGTCGCGCCAGCAGAGTCAGCAGGCGGGTTTTGTCGCCCACCGACTCGTCCTGTCGCCCATAGGCGGGATGCCGTGGCCAGGTGGAGAGGATGTGGCCCGCCAACTCGTGCGCCTGGGCCCACCGCGCCGACCGTTCGTCCGCGGAGCAGGTTGACCAGCGCTCGGTCAGGTCGGTCAGATACGGCAACGTCAGCCGCAGACCGCCCTGGTTCAGCACGGCGAGCACGCGCCGGCTCGGCCAGAGAACGAAGGCCGCATGGCGATAGGTGCGCTCGAACGAAGCGCCCTCGTTGCCGGTCGCCTCGTGGAAGTGCTGCTCGTCCGGCTCGGCGTCCTCCAAGGCGTCGGGTGGGGATAATTCGGAGTCAGTATCGGCAGGGAGGTTGCTCAGCGTCGATGGATTGCCGTCCGGGCGCCGCCAGTCGGACAGCGTGACGTCGCGATCGCTGATCTCCACCACATCGTACTCGTCGTCATCACCCTCGCTGCCGTCCGACCAGCGGCCGCGACGTCGCCGGCCGTAGCCGGTGTACTCGGCCGGGCCGCTCTCCTCGATCGTCAGCAGGGCCAGGTGCAGGTCGCAGCCGGCGCGCGCGGCGGCGCCGACCAGTACGCCGGCCGCGGCGGCATCGGCACCCTTCAGCGTAGCGAACCCGAGTTCGGCCGGCGTGTAGGCGTGTTCCAGCTTGTAGATCAGCTTCGTTGGGTTGCCGTCGTCCGATCCCGGTTCGGCCGCCGCCCATGATCGCAACAGCGTTTCGACGTGGGTCTGTTCCCGGTCGTAGCGTGGCGCTTCTGGCGCCGCGCCTTTGCCACGGCGCAGCAGATTATAAACCAGGGTAAGGCGGCAGCCGGCGGTGACCGGCAGCACCTCGTGCGGACAATCGGCGTAGAACGCGGCGAAGGTCGCTTCCGACGGATCGTCGCAGTGCAGTTCGAGCTGGACCTCGCGGTCGTGGTGCCGGATCACCAGTTCGCCGCCGGATGACAGCGAGGGCAGCACGACGACGAGCGTGGCGAACATGCCCGGCGTCTTTTCCGTGTCGCGGTGGCTGACGAAGAAGCTGCCCTGGTCATAGATGAGAAGCTTGTAGAGCTCGGCGGTGACGGGGTTGGTGACCCCGAGGCCATCAGCGGCGCGGGCGACGATGTCGGCGAGTGTTGACGGCCAATGCTTGCCACCGATCCGGACGCGGTCCGCGCCGATCTGCCAGGTGCGCCGCACCTGGGTGTCGACCACGGTGTCCTGGCCACGCCCATAGGGCGCGCGCTGCGCGACCGCTACAAGCTGCTCGGCCTGGAACGGCAACAGCGGTAGAGCGACCGGCCCGACACCTTCGACTTCAAGCGACGGCGTCGGAAGCATGGTCGAGCCGGAGGCGTAAAAGTCGCCGGGCCGGCGGACGGCGCGCAGGACGGCGGCAAGGGCGGTGGTGATCGAGGACATCGGGAGCCAAGTGCTGCGGGTCGGGCAGCGTGTCCGAGTGTTGCCCGCGGTGCAATGCCTCGACATGCCTCGGACGGGCGACGGAGCAGGTTTTCGCAATCACGCGGCTGCGGGACTCCACCATCCCAACGAGTCCGCCTAGGATCATCGCCCACAAAGGGCGCTGCGTCCCAGCCGGTGCCCGTCAACCACGGAGGCGCCCGTATGTCCGGAACCACAAACGGCAGAAGTCCGCGCTCGGTGGCGCTGGTCGGCCCCTACGGCAGCGGCAAGTCGGCGCTGTTCGACGCGCTGATGGAGGCCGCTGGCGCGCCGGTGAAGCGTCCGGCGGATCCGCGCAATCGCCCCAGCACCACCGAGCTTCGCCTTGGCCATTGCCAGTATCTCGGCGACAAATGGTCGATCCTCGACTGTCCGGGATCGATCGAATTCGCCCACGAAGTCGCCGCCGCGCTGACAGTGGTCGACCTAGCGGTCGTTGTTTGCGAGCCGACGCCGACCCGCGCCCTCGCCGTCTCGCCGGTGTTGAAGCAGCTCGCCGCGCTCGGCGTGCCGCACATGGTCTTCGTCAACAAAATCGACACGATGGAAGGCAGTGTCGCCGACACGCTCTCGGCCCTGCAGGCGCACATCAGTTCGCCGCTGGTGCTCCGCCAGGTGCCGATCCGTACCGGCGAGGCAGTCACCGGCTATGTCGATGTGGTCAGCGAGCGGGCCTATCGCTATCGCAAGGGCCAACCGTCCGAGCTGATACAGATTCCGTCGGAAATGACGGAGGCAGAGCGGGACGCCCTGAACAAGCTGGTCGAAGTGCTGGCCGACAACGACGACGCGTTGTTGGAAAAGGTGCTGGAGGACGTCAAGCCGACCACGGCCGAGATCTACGCTGACTTACGTAAGGACCTCGCCGCCGGCTCAGTGATCGAGGTGCTGCTTGGGTGTGCGGACCACGCCCACGGGGTGCGTCGGCTGTGGAAGGCACTGCGCCACGATACACCGTTCAACGCCGAAACCACCGAACGACACAGCATCGCTGCAGCAGGGCCGCCCCTCGCACAGATCTACAAGACGGTGCATGCCGGACACACCGGCAAGCTGTCCTATGCCCGACTTTGGCGCGGCGCGATCAAGGACGGTGTCACGCTCGGCAGCAGCCGGCTCGGCGGTGTCTACCACATCGTGGGCGGCGATCTGGCCAAGAGCCCCGAGGCAGAGACCGGGGAACTGGTGGCGCTCGGCCGGCTGGAAAGCGTGCCGACGGGCGCGACCGTATCGCCGAGCGGGGCGCCCGAACAGTTGGCGTTCCCGGAACCGCCACCGCCAGTCTATTCGATGGCGATCTTCACGGCCGACCGCAAGGATGACGTCAAGCTGTCGGGCGCGCTACAGAAGCTGCTCGAGGAGGATCGGACCCTCACCATCGAGCACCAGCACGACACCGGCGAGACGATCCTGCATGGCCAGGGCGAGATCCACCTGAACACCACAATCGAGCGGCTGGCGCGGAACTATGGCCTGAGGGTCACCACGCAACGCCCGCAAGTCGCCTACAAGGAGACGATTCGGCACGCGGTGCACGAGCATGGGCGGTTGAAGCGCCAGACCGGTGGGCACGGCCAGTTCGCCGACGTGAAGATTGACATCGCGCCCCGGCCGCGCGGTGCCGGCTTCGAGTTCATCGACAAGGTGGTCGGCGGCTCGGTGCCACGCAACTTCATTCCAGCGGTCGGCGATGCCGCGGAGGAGGCAGCCAAGAAAGGGCCGTTCGGCTTCCCGGTCGTGGACATTTCCGTTACGCTAACGGATGGACAGTTTCATGCTGTCGATAGTTCCGATATGGCATTCAAGACGGCGACGCGCATGGCCATGCAGGACGGGCTGGCAAAGGCCGATCCCGTGCTGCTGGAACCGATCGATCGTGTCACCATCAGCGTGCCGAACGAATTCACCGCGAGAGCGCAACGACTTCTGACCGGTCGACGCGGCCAGATCCTGGGTTACGCGGAGCGGCCGGGTTGGACCGGTTGGGACGATGTGGAGGCGCTGGTGCCCGAGTCCGAACTGCACGATCTGATCATCGAACTGCGCTCGCAGACTCTCGGACTGGGAACATATCGGCGCCGGTTCGACCATCTCGCCGAGTCTCGGGCGGAAGCCAAGCGCGGCGCGGCGTGACGACGCACGAATCTGCTGAAGGCCGACTTAGTTCGGCGCACGGCGGGCCCGGGACAGGCGCTGGGTCAACCGCCTCTCGTGCCACCGGATGAACAGCATGCCGGCGATGATCGCGATCGCGACGGCGATGCCAAGCGCTAGTGCGACTGGGCCAGCTACCCGTTTGAGCGTGTCGCCCAGTGCCGCGGCACCATATCCGTAGCCGGCGGCCCACAGCACGCTACCAACGACGTTTGCCGCCATGAAGCGCCTCCAGGACATGTGCGTCGCCCCGGCGAGTAGGCCGGCGAGCTGGCGCAGCACCGCCACGAAGCGCGAGACCATCACGACCTTGACACCGTGGCGGCGGAACATGAGACGACCCAGGGCCAGTCGCGACGTGGTCAGCCCGAAGCGGGCGCCGTAACGACGCAGCATTCGGTAGCCGAACCGATAGCCGATCGCATAGCTGATGAACTGGCCAATGATCGCGCCCAGCGTTGCGGACAGCACGACCAGATTGATGTCGATACTCTGAGTGCGTGTGGCCAACAGCGCTGCGCCGATCAGCAGGGTTTCGCCCGGCAGTGGCAGGCCAACGCACTCCAGACCGACCAGCACCGCGAGCGCCGGATAGCCATCGGCGCGCAGCAGGTCCAGCAGGAAGCCGTGTGGGATTAGTGACACGCGGATGATGCTCTCGGACGGCCCTTGGGCGCGTCGGTTGCCGTTGCTGCTCCGCCTATGGCTTTCGGCGAGACTCATATATGACCTGCTCTGCAGTGGGACGTAAAGCATGTCGCGGCTGACGTCGGATGGATGGGATGTGGTTGTGGTCGGCGGTGGCCATGCGGGCTGCGAGGCCGCCGCCGCCGCCGCCCGGATAGGCGCACGCACGCTGCTTCTTACTCACCGGATGGAGACAATCGGTGAGATGTCTTGCAATCCGTCGATCGGCGGCATCGGAAAGGGCCATCTGGTGTGCGAGATCGACGCACTGGACGGGCTGATGGGCCGCGCGGCCGACATGGCCGGGATCCACTTCAAGCTGCTGAACCGCAGTAAGGGCCCCGCGGTGCGTGGCCCGCGCGCGCAAGCCGATCGCGCGTTGTATCGCCAGGCGGTTCGAGCACTCCTCGCCGCCACGCCGAACCTGGAGCTTATGGCCGACCCGGTCGAGGACTTGGAAATCGGCCCAGATGGCCACCTCGCTGCGCTGATCTGCGCGAGCGGCTCCCGCGTCGCCTGTGCTGCGGCAGTGCTGACGACTGGCACATTCCTGCGCGGCGTCATTCATATCGGTAATTGCCGGACGCCAGCCGGGCGCATTGGCGAGGCACCGTCGATCGGCTTGGCGCGCACCCTGGCGCGGCTCGATCTCCCACTCGGACGCATGAAGACCGGCACGCCGCCGCGGCTCGATCGGCGGACGATCGACTGGGCCGGGTTGGATGCCGATCCGGGTGACAGCGAGCCGGAACCTTTCAGCACCCTCACCGCCAGAATCACCAACCCACAGATCGCCTGCCGCGTGACCGCGACGACCCCAGCGACGCATGCGATCATCCGCGCCAACCTGCATCGTTCCGCGGTCTACGGCGGCCACATCGCAGGGACCGGTCCGCGCTACTGCCCCTCGATCGAGGACAAGATCGTGCGGTTTGCAGACCGGGACCGCCACAACATCTTCCTTGAGCCCGAGGGGCTGGACGACGACACCGTGTATCCGAACGGCATCTCCACCAGCCTGCCGGAGGAGGTCCAGCAGGCCCTGCTGGCCACGATTCCGGGCCTTGAGCACGCACGCATGCTGCGACCCGGTTACGCGGTCGAGTACGATTACGTTGACCCCCGCGCCGTTACCCCGTCGCTGGAGGTCCGCGCGCTTCCAGGGTTGTTCCTGGCTGGGCAGATCAATGGGACCACCGGCTATGAGGAGGCGGCCGCCCAGGGCCTGCTCGCCGGGATCAACGCGGCGCGTCGGGCTGGAGGGGCCGACCCGATCGGCCTGGGCCGCGCCGACGCATATCTGGGGGTGCTGGTGGACGACCTTACCACGCATGGTGTCAGTGAACCGTATCGGATGTTCACCTCCCGGGCCGAGTACCGGCTCAACCTGCGCGCCGACAACGCTGATCTGCGGTTGACCGACAAGGGCGTCTCCTGGGGCTGTGTCGGGTCGGAGCGCGCGACAGCCTTCACCGCGCATCGAGATGCTGTCGCCACGGCGCTCGACCGTGCCCGACAGGACGGCGCGACGCCAGCCACTCTGGCTGGGTTCGACATCGATCTCCGTGCGGATGGGCGTTGGCGGTCGGTACAGGAACTGCTCGGCCGCGATGAAGTCACCACCGAGCAACTTGCCGTCCCGTTTCCTTGGCTCCGCGACGTCCCGGCACGCGCGCTCGCGCAGATCCGCATTGAGGCCCGCTACGCCGGCTATCTGCGACGCCAGGACGCCGACATTCGCGCGTTTCGGCGCGAGGAATCGGTTCCACTGCATGACGTGGCGTTCGCCCAGATTGGCGGCCTGTCCACCGAAGTCCGCGACAAGCTCGCCCAGCATCGTCCCGTGTCGTTGGGAGCAGCAGCGCGCATCCAGGGAATGACACCGGCTGCGCTCGCGGCCATCGCCGCCCATCTCCGCAAGCGTGGCGTGGCGGCAGATCGACCGACCGCTGCGGCGGAATGAACAACCTCCAAGATGTTTCACGTGAAACGAGGGCGAGGCTGGAGGTCTTCGCCGCGCTCCTGCTGCGTTGGAATCGTACCGTCAATCTGATTGCCCGCCGCGATGAGCCAGATTTATGGTCGCGCCATATTGCCGATTCACTGCAACTTGCGCCGCTGATCCCGCCCGGCGCCCGGCATGGTATCGACCTGGGTACCGGCGGGGGATTTCCGGGCCTTGTGCTCGCGATCGCCACGGACATCTCGTTCGAACTGGTCGAAGCCGATAACCGCAAGGCAGCCTTCCTCCGCGAAGCCGGGCGTGCAACCAACGCGCAGGTCGAGGTGCATGCGATCCGCGCCGAGGCCGCGACCCTGGATCCGGCCCCGCTGATCACGTCGCGTGCCTTGGCGCCGCTGCCCTGCCTGCTTGCCCTTTCCGCCCCCATCCTTGCCCCCGGCGGCATCTGCCTCTTCCTCAAGGGCGTTGCGGTCGAGGCCGAATTGACGGCCGCGGCGGCGGAGTGGCACATGCAGCTACAGCGCGTCCCCAGCCAGACGGCGCCAGGCGCCTGCATTCTCCGGATCAGCGATATCGCCCGTGTCCACAATGCCCGATCCTGAGCCGATATCACGACCGACGGCACCTGCGCGCATCTTTGCGATCGCCAATCAGAAGGGCGGCGTGGGCAAGACCACCACGGCGATCAATCTGGCGACCGCACTTGCCGCCACGGGGGAGAAGGTGCTGCTGATCGATCTCGACCCGCAGGGCAACGCCTCGACCGGCCTGGGGATCGCGCGGTCCGACCGCGCCACTGGGACCTATCGCCTGCTGGCAGGCGACGCCGACCCCGCCGCAGCGGCACGGCCCACCTACATTCCGAATCTGTCCCTGGTGCCAGCCGACGGGGACCTTGCTGGCGCTGAGATCGAACTTGTCACCCTGGAGCGCCGCGAATTCCGCTTGCGTGAGGCCCTCGCGCCGTTGCGCGGGCAGTCCAACCACTACAGCTTCGTACTGATCGACTGCCCGCCGAGCCTGGGACTTCTGACGCTGAATGGCCTGGTTGCTGCCGACGCGGTGTTGGTGCCGCTGCAATGCGAATTCTATGCCCTGGAGGGCATTACCGGCCTGGTCCGCACGATCGACATGGTTCGCCGCTCGCTCAATCCGACGCTGCAGCTTCAAGGCATCGTGCTGACCATGTTCGATCGGCGCAACAACCTGTCGGAGCTCGTGGCAGCGGACGCGCGCGGCTTCTTCGGATCGAAAGTCTACGACACCATGATTCCGCGCAATATCCGTGTCACCGAGGCACCGAGTCACGGCAAACCGGTGCTGCTGTATGATTTCCGCTCCCCAGGGGCGCAGGCCTACATTCATCTTGCGGGCGAACTGCTGCGGCGTGAGCGCGCGACCGTGGGTGCCGGCCCGTGAGCGCAAAGGAAGTCGGACCTCGGCTGGGTCGCGGTCTGGCCGCGCTGCTCGGCGAGGCCGCGGTGCAACCTGAAGCGGCCGAATCAGGGGTGCGGGACATCCCGATCGATCTGCTGGAGCCCAACCCTTATCAGCCGCGGGCAGCGATCAGGATGGAACCGCTCGATGAGCTGATCCGTTCGGTGCGCGCGCATGGCATCCTGCAGCCGCTGCTGTTGCGCGCACACCCCTCCACCACCGGTCGCTATCAGATCGTTGCCGGCGAGCGCAGGTGGCGCGCCGCCCAAGCGGCGGGGTTGCACGCGGTGCCCGCGCTGGTGCGCGCTCTATCCGACAGTGATACCGCCGCCGCGGCCCTGGTGGAGAACCTCCTTCGTGAGGGGCTGGATGCGATCGAAGAGGCGGAAGGACTCGCCCGGCTCATGCGCGAGTTCAAGCACACACAGGAAGCGGTGTCGGACATCATCGGCAAATCCCGCAGCCATGTCGCCAATACGTTGCGGCTGCTCAACCTGCCAGTCGGGGTCCAAATACTTGTGCGCGCGGGCCAGCTCACGGCGGGGCACGCGCGCGCGCTGGTCGGGCACCCCGCGGTGGACGTGCTGGCCCAACGCGTGATCGCCGACGGCTTGTCGGTTCGGCAGACGGAAGCGCTGGCGGCGAAAGCCGGGAAGCCGCCAAACTCGACCCAGACGGAGCCGATTGCCAAAAGCCCGGACATCGTCGCGCTGGAACGCAGCCTCACCGAACAGCTCGGCCTGCGGGTCGAGATCGGCTTTAGTGGCAACGGCGGCACAATGCGTATCCACTATCGCAACCTCGACCAGCTCGACGGGTTGTTGGTGCGTCTCCAGGGGAGCTAAGGGGGCACGGTGTTTCACGTGAAACACGAAACCAGCCCAAACGCTGCGGCCACCTGGGCAGTTTGTTTGGCGTAGCTCCGGCTCTCTCCACCCATACCAAACCCGAAAGGAGCCTCCTAATGCACATGAAACGCCTCCTCTTGGCGCTTCCTGGAATGATGGCGTTCTCACTGATGCTGGGATGCGCCGACGCCTCACCAATAAACGACGCGGCTTTGTCAAAAACGGTTGCTTCCCAGCTGAACGGCGTGCGAATCGGTGGCTACGCAGGAAGCCACTGTGTAGTCGTGGACTGGAAGAAGGCTGGCGACGGCCAGTTGACGGCCGACTTCCACTCGTCATCCAGGCCGGACTGCAGCCCATCCAGCACGGAGGGGCTGTCAAACCGCAAGAACGTCCTCGTTCTGGTGAGCGGGAGCCCAGAGAATGCCCGACTGGACATTATCCACAAGGGTGGGGTGTACACGCTGCACTACGTCGCCCACAGTCTCCACATGTTGGGGAATGCCGGCGACACCGGCGACAACCAGCCCTGGGCAATGGACATGAGCAGGGTCGACAAGCTTCCCTGAGCCAATACAACGTATCGTCGGTCCTGGTTATCTCCTTATAACTTGTGAGGATCTCGACCAGCTCGATGGGCTGCTGGTGCGCCTGCAGGGGGACTAGGAGGTCACGCACCGGTGTTTCACGTGAAACACGAAAGTCGCCCACACGCTGCGGCCACCGCTTCACGTGGCCTCGTCCCGCAAAGTCAGATCTCCCGACGCGCCGTCGTCTCCCTCATCGCATCGGTTGGGCCGGTATCGTGCATCGCCCCGGCGTCCGCGACGCCTGACATCACGCCTGGACCCACGACCTTGGCCGGCCGGCTCCTCATCGCCACGCCGGTGATGGGAGACCCCCGCTTCGCCAATACCGTCATCCTGATGGTGCGCCACAGTAAGGCCGGCGCCATGGGCATCACCATCAACCGACCCACCGGACAGCGCCCGCTGGTCGACCTCCTGCGAGCGATCGGCCAGGATCCAGCTTGTGCCGACGGCGAGATCCGCATCTTCGCCGGCGGCCCAGTACAACCCGAAATCGGGTTCATCCTGCACGACGCCGGCTATCGCCGGGCCGATACGACCGACATCGACGGCCGCGTGGCAATGACCACGAACCCGGAGGTACTGCGCGACCTCGGCCGTCACGCCGGCCCACATAAGTACCTGGTCGCTCTCGGGTATGCCGGCTGGGGAGCCCATCAACTCGAAGACGAACTGGCCCTGCGCGCCTGGGTTGTCGCACCCGAGGACCCGGCTCTGGTCTTCGACGTGGACCGGGACACTGTCTGGCAAGCCGCGATGGCACACGCCGACCACCGGCCGTGAGCCCGGACTGATCATCCTTCCTTGCCTATCCGGTTGGCGCACA
>PLXO01000309.1 GCA_003151425.1 Acetobacteraceae bacterium | reverse complement strand
CGCTCATAGTGCGGGGTATAGGCGCTTGAGCTTAACGCGGGCGGCGGCGGTGGTGAATTGCCAGTCCGCCTTGGCGTGGTTTTTGTTCCGCTGGTTTTGCCAGGCGTCGACTTCCTCGGCGAGGGTCTGCTTGTCGGGGATGCGGCGATCGAGGCATTGAGATGATACGACGCCAAGTTCGGACTCGGCCATGTCCAGCCAGCTTCCGTGCTTGGGCGTGTAGTGCCACTCGAACCGCTCGACGAGCCGGCGTGCCTCGGCGGCGGGGAAAGCTTCATAGAGTGACGCCGGCTTGTGGGTGTTGAGATTGTCCTGCACGAGTACGATCTGCGAGGCGTTGGGGAAGTGCTTGTCCGACAGGTCTTTGAGAATCTGCGCATAATCGACGGCGGTGTGGCGATCTGTCACCTCGACATGGCGCCAGCCTTCCAGCGGCGCGAACATCATGAACAGGTTGGCTGTCCCGTTGCGTTCGTACTCATAATCATAGCGTTTGGGGTGCCCTGGCTTGGCTGGGATCGGCACCCGCGTCTCAGCGATGAGTTGCTTCGAGGTCTCGTCCAGGCAGACCACGGGACGATCCGGATCATGCGGCCGGTGATAGACCTCCAGCACATCTTCCATGCCCGCTACGAATGCGGCCCCCGCCTTCGCAGGGGCAGGCTGTTGGCATCCGGCGGGATGACCCATTGCTCTTTCAGGTGCGGTTTAAGAATGTTTTTTTTAGCGTCCGCCCGATCGTGTTGTCGCTGACCCGGGCAACGATGTTCAGTTCCACGACTTTGTTTTCCAGCAGACGCAACGTCCATCGTGCGCGCCCCTTGGGCGGCGTCGAACAGGCCAGCGCGGTTAGTTTGGCCTCGGCGGCACCATCGAAGATGCTGCCTCGCCGAGGCGGGCGAGCGCTTCGGGGTCAGCACCGCCTCGAACCCTTCTTCGACCAATTGCTGACGAACTCGGGCGACCGTCACGAGGCCGGTGTCCAGCGCCGCAGCGATCTGGCTGTCGCTCCATCCTTCCTGCCTCACCTGCATCGGCCTTCAACAAGATGCGGGCCCTCGTCGACTTCCGCGCGGGGTGCTTGCCACTCTGGATCAGGGCATTCAGACGCTCTCGCTCCTCCGCACTGAGCTTCACGACATACTTCTTTACGGCGATCTCTTTCGCGGCCACGAATCGGCTCCGTCGTTACGTCACGGAGCCATCGATTCGAACATCCTACCCAATGTCAATGACGTGCCCGACTAGAATGCTTGGCGAACCACTCGATGGCGGCATCGGCGGCGTCGTCCTTGTACCGAGATCCGCCGAGCGCGGTGACCAATAACTTTGGGTGCGTCTCGTTCAGCACGATGTTCCGCCATCTCTCCCTGAGCCGCAGCGCCAGGGCCATTCCGCCAATGCTCATGGAGCCTGACAGGTAGTTTGGACTGATGATGCTGGCCTGTGCTGCCGGATAAGACGCTCGGAGCACCCTGTCGGCAGGACGCCATCCTGCTGGGCCATCCGACCAACACAAGAGGGTGTCCACACCGGCGGCGACCGGTATCTGCGAACTACATTCCCTGACTGCCCACACCACCGCCTCAGCGACAGTGCTGACGGTGGCGGCGCGAACTTCTGCCCCGACGATCAGTGCTACCCCAAAGCCGCGTTCGCCGCCGGGATCGAAGCCGAGATAGATTTGGTCGTCGTTCATCGGCATCTCCCGTGGCAGCGCATTTTCTCGCGCAAAGGATCGGACGCGTCCGGCATGCGTTTGTTACGCCGCCTGCGCAACGGTCAGGCCGTCGCCGGCGACGGTGGTGCGCCGCATGTCGCGGACCTGCGTTTCATCGAACCGCGTCACGCGATGCATCAGTTGGCGGTTGTCCCACATCACCAGGTCCCATTGCCGCCAGGTGTGCGCATAGGTGAACTGGGCCTGCGTCGCGTGCTCCGCCAGGTCGCGGATGAACGCGCGCGCCTCCGGCATCGGCCAGCCCACGATGGTGCCGATATGCGATGACAGGGACAGCGATTTCCGGCCGGTGACCGGATGCGTGCGCACCAGGTTTTGGCGCACCGGTTGCATCATCGAGCGCTCTTCAGCTGTCAGCTCAGTAAAGCCAAGCGCGCCGCGCGAATAGAGCAGCGAGTGCTCGCACACCAGATCCTCGATCTCGGCTTTCGTTGCGTCATCCAGTGCATCGTACGCGGCGCGCATGTCAGCGAACTGCGTTTGGCCGCCTTTGTCCACAACCGTCCGACCGGACAGCAGCGAATATTTCGCCGGCACCGCGCGGTACGAACTGTCGGAGTGCCAAAGCCGATTGCCGAGATTGAACATGCGCGTGCGGGCGTCGCGCGCCAGCGGCTTGTGGTCCTTGTCCAAATTCGACACGTCCGCCATGTATGGATCGAGCCGGCGGTCCTGTGCCTTGGTGATATTGGCACCGGCGGTGTGTTCCAGTTCGCCGAAATTGCGGCTGAACATTTGCTGCTGCGGGTCGGTCGGCTTCTGATCGTGGAACACCAGCACGGCGCAGCGGTCCATGCCCGCCTCGATCGCCGCCACCTCGCCCTTGCTCAGCGGCCGGGTAATATCGACGCCGGACACCTCGCCGGCGAAAATCGGGGTGAGCTGGCGAATCGAAATGCTCATGGTGTTGCGTTCCTCGGTTGGTGGCGCGTGTGCGCCCATCTCGGCAGACGTTCCTGATGGCGTCAGGCTAGTCGCATTGCTCGGCCGTGTCATGGTATGGGTTCCGGGCGGTCCCGCACGTCGCGAACGACCCGGTCAGGCTGCGGCTGCCTGCTCCACGTCCATTCCGGTGCCGCGCAGCGTCGTGCGGCGCATATCGCGTACTTGGTTCATGTCGTCGTAACGGCGGGCGCGGTGCATCGTGGTGCGATTGTCCCACATCACCAGGTCGTTCACCCGCCACACATGCGCAGGGACAAATTGCCGCTGCGTCGCGTGCTCCATCAGGTCGCGGATGAAGGCGCGCGCCTCCGGCACCGGCCAGCCGACGATGCCGCCGATATGCGATGCCAGATACAGCGACTTGCGGCCGGTGACCGGATGCGTGCTGACCAGCCGGTGCCGCACCGGCGCGATTTTGGCGCGATGCGCCTCGGCGAAATCGGCGAAGCCAAGCTCGGCGCGCGAGAAGGCGATCGAATGTTCGCAGATCAGGCCGTCGATCTCGCGCTTCGTTGCGTCGTCCAGCGCATCATATACGGCACGCATGTCGGCGAACTCGGTGTTGCCGCCGGCGGATGGGATGACGCGGGCCGACAGCAGCGAATAGATCGCCCCGGTCGCGCGGAACGACGCGTCGGTGTGCCACAGCCGGTTGCCGAGCGCATAGAGGCGCTTCGCATCATCGCGCGCGCGGATCCGGTTGCGATGATCGATGTTGGAGATGTCACCAAGCTCGTTCACCATGCGACGCTCCTCCGGCTTGGTCATCTCGCCGGCCAGCGTCGCTTCCAGCTCGCCGAAGTTGCGGCTGAATGCCATCTGCTGGTCGTCGGTCAGGGGCTGGTCGTGAAACACCAACACGGCGTAACGATCCATGCCGGCCTCGATGGCCGTCACCGCGTCACGTGACAGCGGACGCGTGATGTCGACGCCGGACACTTCGCCTGCAAAGCCTGGATGCATCGGATGAATCGCGATGGTCATGGCACGTCCCTCTTGTTCATTCCGCCGCCCGCGCCCCGGCCGGGCGCTCCCCGGCCACCAACTCCCCGAACACCTGCGCCCCGGCCGCCAGCTCCCCGGCCACCTGTGCCCCGG
Organism: Acetobacteraceae bacterium; assembly: GCA_003151425.1. Taxonomy (GTDB): domain Bacteria; phylum Pseudomonadota; class Alphaproteobacteria; order Acetobacterales; family Acetobacteraceae; genus Palsa-883. The sequence goes on along the minus strand of PLXO01000309.1, from coordinate 11,316 downwards.
CCACCTACGCCCCGACTAATTGCGCCGCGGTAAGCGCGGTGCCGGCGACCGTGGTGCGGCGCATGTCGCGCACCTGCGTGCTGTCATAGCGTCGAACGCGGTGCATCAACGCGCGATTGTCCCACACCACCAGGTCGAACGGCCGCCAGCGATGCGCATAGACCAAGCGGCGCTGCGTCGCGTGCTCGGTCAGGTCGCGGACGAAGGCGCGCGCCTCCGGCATCGGCCAGCCGATGATCGTGCCGATATGCGAGCCCAGATACAGCGACTTCCGGCCGCTGCCCGGGTGCGTGCGCACCAGCGCCTGGCGCACCGGACGCATCGTTGCGCGTTCGGCCTCGGTCAGGTCATCGAAGCCCATGACCTCGCGCGAGTAAATCAGCGAGTGTTCGCACACCAGATGTTCGACCTCCACCTTGGTGGCGTCGTCCAGCGCGTCATAGGCGGCGCGCATGTCGGCGAACTCGGTCTCGCCGCCCGCGGTCGCCACGACACGGCCGGACAGGATCGAGTAATTTGCCGGCACCGGCTTGAACGAGCTGTCGGAGTGCCAGAGCATATTGCCCAGGCTGTACAGCCGCCGCCGGTTGTCGCGCGCCAGGACCTGGTTGTCCTGGCCGAGATTGGAGACATCCGCGAACGCCGGATGCAGCCGCTGTTCGCCGGGCTTGGAAATGCCGGTGCCGTTGGTGAATTCGAGCTCGCCGAACGCCTGGCTGAACGCGAGCTGCTGCTCGTCGGTCAGGCGCTGGTCGCGGAACACCAGCACGGCGTAACGATCCATCGCGGCCTCGATCGCGACGACCTCCGCTGGCGTCAACTTCTGGGCGGTGTCGATGCCGGCGACCTCACCGGCGAAGACCGGGTGCAGTGGCGTGATCTCGATGCTCATGGGCGCCTCGTTGGGCTAGGGTACTAGCGGGTGCTCGCCGGCGTGGCCAGCCCGGGCTCGGCATGGGAGGGGGAGAGTCTTTCCGTGAGATCGGCAACGAACCGATCCCGCCACGTATCAAGATTGTTGCGCCGCATCACCGCCAGCATCGCCGCGTGCCGCTCGCACCGCTCCTCGCGCGGCATCGCCAAGCCACGATCCAGTGCCGCGGCAATCCCCGCCTCGTCATACGGGTTGACCAGCAGGGCCGCGTCCAGCTCGCTGGCGGCGCCAGCGAACTGCGACAGCACCAGCACGCCGGGATCCTCCGGGTCCTGTGCGGCGGCATATTCCTTCGCCACTAGGTTCATCCCGTCGCGCAACGGTGTCACCAGCCCGATCTGCGCCTCGGCGTACAGCGGCATCAGCACGTTGCGCGGAAAGCTTTTGTTTAGATATCGCAACGGCACCCAGTCGACCTCGGCGAAGCGGCCGTTGATGCGACCGGCCTCGGCCTCCAGCTCGCGCCTGATCTCGCGATAGGTCTGGATGTCGGCCCGTGAGGGCGGCGCGATCTGCATGAACGTCACGTTGCCGTGCCACGTTGGGTAGTCCTGCAGAAACCGCCCGAATGAACCGAACCGCTGGCGCAGCCCTTTCGAATAGTCCAGCCGATCGACGCTCAGGATCAGATTGTCCAGCAGGCTAGCACGCATGCGCGTCGCGGTGCGCCGGTTGGTCGGCGTCTCGGTCTGGGCGCGAATTTCCTCGACATGCACACCGATCGGGTAGACCTCGGCATGCACCGTGCGGCCAAACGCGCGCAGCCGCCGACCCTCCAGCGCGTCGCCGCCGGCCCAGCGCACGATGTAGTCGGCGAAGGCGGTCCGGTCCGTCTCGGTCTGGAACCCCAGCAGGTCGTAGTGGCACATCGCGCGCACCAGCTCCTCGTGCGCCGGCACCGTCATCAGCACCTGCGGCGCCGGGAACGGCGTGTGCAGGAACAGCCCGATGCGGTTGGTCTTGCCCTCGGCGCGCAATGCCTCGGCCAGGCACAGCAGGTGGTAATCGTGCGCCCAGATCATGTCGTCGTCGCGCACCAGCTTGGCGAGCGACTGCGCGAACAGCGTGTTGACGCGCCGGTAGCCGGCGAACTCCGTCCAGTCGAAGCGCGACAGGCCGATCTGGTAGTGCAGCGCCGGCCACAGCGCGCCGTTGGCGAAACCGCGGTAGAACTCGTCATAATCGCGCCGCGAGAGGTCAACTGTATAAAGAGTGATGGCGCCAACGGTGCGTTCCGGGTTGGGCAGCGATTCCGCGCCGGCGGAGACCTCGCCGCTCCAGCCGAACCAGATGCCGCCCTTTTCTTTCAGCGCGTCCATCACGCCGGCGGCGAGCCCCCCGGTGGTCGGCTCGCCCTCGGTGATCGGCGCGACGCGGTTGGACACGACCACCAGGCGCGACACGGCGACGTTCCCCATCCTGTCGCCAGCGGCGCCCGACCTCCCCATCCCTACGCGGCGAGGGGCATGCCACGGGCGTTCTGCCTCAGGCGGCGACGGACATGCCATCCATGCGCTGTTTGCGCAACAGCTCGCGATACGGACCCTGCCGCGCCGCCAGTTCATCCGGCGAGCCGTCGTCGATGATGTGCCCCTGATCCATCACGATGATGCGATCGAAGCTGCGCAGCGTGGACAGGCGGTGGGCGATGGCGATCACCGTGCGCCCGCGCATCAGCCGATCGAGCGCGGCCTGGATGGCCAGTTCGGACTCGCTGTCCAGCGCGCTGGTCGCCTCGTCCAGCAGCAGGATCGGCGCGTCCTTCAGCAGCGCGCGCGCGATCGCCAGACGCTGGCGCTGGCCGCCCGACAGTTTTACCCCGCGGTCGCCGACGATGGTGTCGAACCCGTCGGGCATCGCCTCGATGAAGTCGCGGCAATGCGCCATCTCAGCCGCCCGCAGAACGTCCTGCTGGGTCGCCTCCGGCCGCGCGTAGCGGATGTTCTCCAGCACCGAGCGGTGGAACAGGCTGATGTCCTGCGGCACGATCGCCATGGCGTGGCGCAGACTGTCCTGCGTCACTGCGCGAATGTCCTCGCCGTCGAGCAGGATACGGCCGCCGTCGACGTCGTAGAAGCGCTGCAGCAGCGCCAGCACGGTGGACTTGCCGGCGCCGGAAAAGCCGACCAGCCCGACGCGCTGGCCCGGCTCGATCGTCAGGACGAAATCCCGCAGCACCGCGGCGCGGCCCGGGTAGGCGAACCGCACATGGTCGAACTCCACGCAACCGGGGCCGGGGCGCAGCGCGATCGCGTCCGGCCGGTCCGGCAGCCCGTGCGGCAGTAACACGGCGCCGATCGCCTCCTCCAGCCGCGCCAGGTGCTGCGTGAGATCGACCAGCGCCACCGCCAGGTCGCGGGAGCTGTGCAAGATGCCGATGGCGAGCGCGGTCACCAGGACGATGTCGCCGACCGAGGCCTGACCGTGCTGCCACAGCAGGATGGCCCAGGCGACCACGCCGGCGGTCAGCAGCGCGGTCATCACCGCATGGATCAGCCGCAGCTTCTCCAGGTAGATCAGGCTGCGCCGACGCGCACCCATCTCGTTCTCGATGTTGGCACCGAGGCGCCGCCGTTCGCGCAGGGTGGCGCCGAACGCGCGGACCACCCCCATGTTGCCGATTACGTCCACCAGCTCGCCGTCCACCCCAGCCGCGGCGGTCGCGTAGGTGCGATGCAGCGGTGTGCCGTTGCGTGCCAGCCGGTAGATGACCGCGCCCAACATGAGCGCGATCGCCACCAGCACCGACGCCATCAGCGGATTGACCGTGCTGATGAAGCCGATCGCGAACAGCACCCCGAAGCAGGGCGGCAGCACGTTCCAGGAGCCGGTGTTCTCCAGCGTGAACACGGCGTTGGCGGTGGCGCTGATCCGGCTGGCCAGCGCGCCCGGCAGACGTTCCGCGAAGTAGCTGGGCGAGTGGCCGGACAGATGGGCGAACATGTCGCGCCGGACATCGCCGGTCACCGCGACGAAGGTGCGCGCGGCGGCCCAGCCGCCCACGCGCCACAGCAGATTGTCGGCCGCGACCAGGCCGCACAGCAGCGCGAACGCCGACCAAACCGCCCCACCGGCGTGGGGGCCGGCGGCGATCACGTCGATCAGCCGCTTCATGCCGTACTGAGTGGAGACGCTGCATGCCACCGCGGCCAGCACCGAGACCAGAACGATGGCATGGCCGAGCGGATGGCGCGCGACATAGTGCGCCAGGAAGGCGATCGGACGGCGCCGCGCGACCACCGGCCGGCCTGGCTCCGGGGCCGGCATGGGCGCCGCCCCGGGGGGCATAGACTGGGGGACCAACATCGGGGTCGACAGTGCGGCCGAGAGTTCGGTCACCACCGTCAGTGGCTTTACGCTGCGCTTCAACACCAAGCTCCTGTGCCCGCGAACGAGGATGGGCGCGGCTGCGGGTTCCGCCAGGCCACACGTATGGCAGGCGATCGTGCCGACTTTGTGGCAGCCGCTCACGCAACCCGCCGCGGATCACGCCGATTTTTTGCCACATTCGCCGCGTAGAACGCCGATGTGGCGCGATAGTTGCAAATACGGTCACAAACGCGATTGTTGCAAACGGGTGGGCAAGGCGACGCCAAAACGAGCGGCCGATCATTACTTCAACATCCCAAGTAAAAGGGGTTCACGACTAATGCGTATCGCGCAGGTCTCGCCGCTGTTCGAGGCGGTGCCACCAAAGCTGTACGGCGGCACTGAACGTGTCGTCTACTCCCTGACCGAAGAACTGGTGGCCATGGGGCACGACGTGACCCTGTTCGCCTCCGGCGATTCCGTCACCTCCGCAACCCTCGCGCCGATGCGCCGGGAAGCCCTGCGCCTCGATCCCACGGTGATCGACTGGATCGCCAGCTACATGCGGATGATCGAGCTGATCTACCGCCGCGCCGACGAGTTCGACATCCTGCACTTCCACATCGACTATTTCCCGCTGGCCCTGTTCAGCCGCCAGCGCACCCCATTCCTGACCACGCTGCACGGCAGGCTCGACCTGCCGGAATTCAAGGAGGTCTACGAGCTGTATCCCGACGCGCCCTTCGTCTCGATCTCCAACAGCCAGCGCAAGCCGATCCCGCGGATGAACTGGGTGCGCACGGTGCTGCACGGCATGCCGGCCACGCTGCTGACGCCGCAACCGGTGCAGCAGAGCTACCTGGCCTTCCTCGGCCGCATCTCGCCGGAAAAGGGCATCGACAAGGCGATCCGCATCGCCGGGCGCGCCGGCATGAAGCTCAAAATAGCCGCCAAGGTCGACAACGCCGACAAGAAATACTTCGATACCGAGATCAAGCCGCTGCTGTCGCAGGGCCATGTCGAGTTCATCGGCGAGATCGACGACAGTCAGAAGCCGGCATTCCTGTCGGGCGCGCATGCGTTGCTGTTTCCGATCGACTGGCCGGAGCCGTTCGGGCTGGTGATGATCGAATCCATGGCCTGCGGCACGCCGGTGATTGCGTTCAACCGCGGCTCGGTCCCCGAGGTGATGGATGACGGCCTGACCGGCTTCATCGTCAACAGCGAGGACGAGGCGGTGGCCGCGATCGACCGGCTGGGCGAGCTCGACCGCGCCAGAGTGCGCCTGCAGTTCGACCGCCGCTTCACCGCGCGGCGCATGGCGCAGGACTATCTCGACCTGTACGGCGAGCTCTGCCAACCGGTTGCCGCGCGGCTGCGCGCGGTTGCCGGCTGACACGCGGCGGGCTAAGGCGGCGCCCACCCCTTCAGGGCCGGAAACGGACATGAGGTCTTGACCCGTGGGCGGGCCATGACGGGGTGGGCGCCGTGATCTCCATCGGATGACCCGCTTGTTTCTCGGCGTCTCCTGACACTGGGCGGGCTGACACCGGCGACGCCGGTTGCTAACCCGGTCGGAGGGCAAGCACCGCCGCCCGACAAGGAAACGTCCGGATGCCGGCACCGACCGCGCGGCGCGGCCTCGACTGGCTCAATTTCTTCCACGCCGCGGCGCAGCCCGGCTTCGGCCTGTTCATCGCCGTCTATCTGACCGAACGGGGCAACGCCGCAATGGCGTCCCTGGCGCTGAACGGTTTGGCGCAACGCGGCGGCAATACCGGCTTGGTGATAACGGCGGCGATCGTCGTGCCGCAGATCGTGGCGGCGCTGATCGCGCCGTGGATCAGCGGCGCGGCACAGCGCTTCGGCCGGCGGCCGCCGCTGCTGGCGAGTTTCCTGGTACTGCCCGTGCGCGGCCTGCTGCTGGCCGCCCAGCCCGATGCCGTGGCGCCGGCCGCGATGCAGGCGCTGGACGGCGTCAGTGCCGCGGTGCTGGGCATCATGGTCCCGTTGATCGCCGCCGACGTGACGCGCCGCACCGGCTACCTCAACCTGGCGATCAGCTCGATCGGCCTGGCGGCGAGTATCGGCGCGACCTTCGCCGCGACTTGCCTGGTCTGGCTGGCGCTGCCGGAAACGCGCCCGGCACGGAGAGCAAAGGCGCGGCCGTCGGGCTTGCCGGCATGAGCACGTATATGCGGATTTCACCCGTCGTCGCGCGGATGGCGCTGTGGCTGCGCGGTTGAGGCGGTCGCGTGATGGCGCCCGGACGCTCGATATTTCACAAGCAGATCCATTGCGGAGCACGCGGAGACAGAAGCGGGGTGCTGCGCGCGAAGCGCCAATCTTCTTCCTCCGCGATCTCCGCGCTGGATTTTCCTGTCCCGTCGCCCATGCGAGGTCCGGACCGTTGGGCGACGTCGCGGACGAACAGTACCGTGAGCATTGCCCCGGGCCGGCCAGTCGATCGACACTCAGCTCCCCGGGCCGCCTCCCCTCCCCCTCTTGCCCTGACGGCGCTCCTTGGGCCTGATGTCGCACTCAGATCGGGAGAAACGAGCGATGCCGGAGGCACCACACCTGCAGGACCCCAGCGGCGACTACCAGACGCTGCAGGAGTTCATCCCCGAGGCCCGCAAGAAGCTGAACAGCAACACCTGGGGCTACCTGATCGGCGCCACCGAGACCGAGACGACCATGCGGCGCAACCGAATGGCGCTCGACTCCATCGCCTTCCGCCCGCGCGTCTGCCGCAACGTTTCGAAGGTGGACACGTCCACCACATTCCTGAACATGTCGTTACGCATTCCGGTGATGCTGGCGCCGGTCGGATCGCTGGAATCGTTCCACCCGGGCGGCGGCGCCACGGCCGGGCGTGGCGCCTCGGCGTTCGGCGTGCCGATCATCGTCAGCTCGGTGACCAAGCCGGGCCTGGAGGAGATCGCCAAGGCGACATCCGGCCCGAAGATCTTCCAGCTCTATGTGCGCGGCGACGACGCCTGGGTGGACGCGGTGGTGGATCGCGCGATCGATGCCGGCTACGAGGCGTTCTGCATCACCGTCGACACCGCTTCCTATTCGCGGCGCGAGCGCGACATGGTCGCCCGCTTCGTCAAGCCATGGCGCGCCGCGGCCACCGGGCACGAATTCCAGGCAAGTTTCGACTGGGACAATGTGCGGCGCTTCAAGGACAAGCATGCGATTCCGCTGATCCTGAAGGGCATCGCCACCGCCGAGGACGCGGCGATGGCGGTCGCGTGCGGCGTCGATGTCGTCTATGTATCGAATCACGGCGGCCGCCAGCTCGATCACGGTCGCGGCGCGATGGACCTGCTGCCCGAGGTGCTGGAGGCGGTCGCCGGCCGCGCGCGGGTGATGATCGACGGCAGTTTTACGCGCGGCACTGATGTGGTGAAGGCGATTGCGCTCGGCGCCGACGCGGTGGCGATAGGGCGGATGTATTGCTACGGTCTGGCCGCCGAGGGCGACTCCGGCGTGTATCGCGTGCTGGAGATCCTGGAGCAGGAGATTGCGGTGGCGATGGCGTTGCTGGGCGCGACCTCGCTGGCTGAGCTCGATCGGTCGTATCTGTATTTCGGCGCGCCGGTGGTGACGCAACCGCACGTGCACAGCGCCTTCCCGCTGCTGTTTCCGACCGCGGAGGCGCCGCGCGGATGAAAGCCCCTGCCGCATTCACTCATCGTCATGCGGCTGTGCGGCCCGCCCGGAGCGCATTGGTGATGAATGCAGGGCAGGCGACCTACAGCAAGGCAGACTCACCACAGAGGCACAGAGACACAGAGCAGGAAGCCGATCGTGCTTCGCGAGAAGCGCTTGCGCTGACTTCTCTGTGTCTCTGTGCCTCTGTGGTGAATCTGCCTTGCTGGCCAACCGCGACCGCGGGCGATCGGCATCATGAAACCACCCCGGATCGGCCAATCGATCGGCCAGCCGGGACCGAAACAACAAGCCCACAGGAGAAATAGATGCGCGGCGTGGTGTTCACCGGAGAACGCGAGCTCGAACTGATGGAATTTCCCGATCCCACCCCGGGCCCCGACGAGGTGGTTGTCGAAATGAAAGCCTCGGGCATGTGCGGCAGCGACCTGCACCAGTACCGTCGTCCGAAAGGCGGCCAGCGCGCCGCCACCGGGTTTCCGCAAAACCCCGATCCGGTGATCGCCGGGCACGAGCCGTGCGGTGTGGTCCTCGCCGTCGGCGCGGGCGTGAATGCGAAGGAGGCACGCGTCGGCGAGCGGGTGATGGTGCACCACTACCAGGGCTGCACGCAGTGCAATCATTGCCGCTCCGGCTGGCAGCAGCTTTGCCAGGAGGTCCCGGTGAAGGTCTACGGCGCCAACTCGCATGGCGGGCACGCGAAGTATCTGAAGGTGCCGGCCAACACGCTGGTGCCGTTGGCCGACGAGCTGTCGTTCTCCGCCGGTGCGGCGATCTCGTGCGGATCTGGCACCGCCTATAGCGCACTGCGCCGGATGAACCTGTCCGGGAATGATACGATTGCGATCTTCGGCCAGGGACCGGTCGGACTGGCCGGCACGCAATACGCCAAGGCGATGGGCGCGCGAGTGATCGCGCTCGATATCAGCCCGTCGCGGCTGGAGCGCGCCAAGGAATTCGGCGCCGACGAGGTGGTGAATCCGGGGTCGAACGACCCGGTCGCCGCGATCAAGGAGCTGACCCACGGACGCTACGCCGACCTGACCTTGGATACCTCCAGCAACGCGGAGGCGCGGCTGAATGCCATCCGCAGCACCAAGGTCTGGGGCACCATGTGCTTCGTCGGCGAGGGCGGCGACGTGAAGATCGATGTCAGCCCGCATTTGCTGCGCCGGCAGATGACGCTGCTGGCGTCATGGACGTTCTCCAACGTCATCCAGGCCGAGTGCGCGCGGTTTTCGGTGGAGCGCAAGATCGACGTGGACAAGCTGTTCACCCACACCTGGAAGCTGGAGCAGGCGGAGGAGGCGTACAAGCTGTTCGACAAACAGGCAGACGGCAAGGGTGTGTTCTTGATGTGAGGCGCAAGACTCAAGAGTACTACTCCCCCTCCCCTTGAGGGAGGGGGTTGGGGGGAGGGGTCCCGCGGGTACGAGGCTTCGGTGCACGACTGGCACCAACCCTCCCCCCGCCCCCCTCCCTCAAGGGGAGGGAGAGAGTTATAACAAAGTCGCAACGTCAGGTCGCTACAATCTACCGCGCGCTGGGGCGCGCTGGCATGAACGCCGGCAGCTCCGGCAATGTCAGCGTGCGAACGCGCCACGGCATGGTGATCACGCCGTCCGGCTGCTCGGCGGACAGCATCATCGACACCGACCCCGTAACGATGACCCTGGACGGCAAACCACGCGGCAAGCGCGCCCCATCGAGCGAATGGTTCATGCACGCGGCAATCTACCGTGCCTACGCCGACGCGCAGGCGATCGTGCACACCCATTCGGACGCCTGCACCGCGCTGGCCTGCCTGAACGAGCCCCTGCCTGCCTTCCACTACCTGATCACTCGTTTCGGCGGCGACGACGTGCGCTGCGCCCCCTACGTCACCTTCGGCACGCCGGCGCTCGCCGAGGCCGCGGTCGCGGCGCTGGCCGACCGCACCGCCTGCCTGCTGGCCAATCACGGCATGATCGTCACCGGAACGAATGCCGACGACGCACTGACCGCCGCCATCACGCTGGAGACGCTGGCCCGGCAATATCTGCTGGCGCGTGCTGCGGGAAAGCCCCGCCTGCTGACCCGGGCCGAGATGCGGGCGGCGCACGAGCGCTTCAAGACCTACGGACCGGCGAGCAACGTCTCCGCCGCGACGTAGTCGAATCCCAGGTCGTGCGCCACCGCGGCGTAGGCCACCTGGCCAGCATGCACGTTCAATCCGTTGCGCAGGTGCGCATCGTCGCGCAGCGCGTCGCGCCAGCCCTTGTCGGCCAGCCCGATCACGAACGGCAACGTCGCATTGGTCAGCGCGAACGTCGAGGTGCGTGCCACCGCGCCCGGCATGTTGGTAACGCAATAATGCACCACGCCGTCCTCGACATAGGTCGGTGCCGAGTGCGTGGTCGGCCGGCTGCTCTCGAAACAACCGCCCTGATCGATCGCGATGTCGACCAGCACCGAGCCGGGCCGCATGCGTTTCAACATCGCCCGCGTCACCAGCTTCGGCGCGGCGGCGCCCGGCACCAGCACCGCACCGATCACCAGGTCGGCGCCCAGCACCGCACGTTCGATCGCCTCGGCGGTGGCGAACTCGGTGGTAGCGCGCGGGCCGAATTGCAGATCGAGCTCCTTCAACCGCGTCAGCGAGCGATCGAGGATGATCACCGAGGCCTCCAGCCCCACAGCCATGCGCGCCGCATTGGTGCCGGCAACGCCGCCGCCGATCACCACGACTCGGGCCGGCGGCACACCCGGGACACCGCCCAGCAGGATGCCGGCGCCGCCCTGCTCGCGCTCCAGGCAATGCGCGCCGACCTGCACGGACATGCGCCCGGCGACCTCGCTCATCGGCGCCAGCAGCGGCAGGCCGCCGTGCCGGTCGGTGACCGTTTCGTAGGCGATGCAGGTGGCACCGGAACGGATCAGGCCCTCGGTCTGCACCTTGTCGGCCGCGAGATGCAAATAGGTGAACAGCACCTGGCCCGCGCGCAGGCGGGCGATCTCGGCCGGCAGCGGTTCCTTCACCTTCACGATCATGTCGGTGCCGGTGAACACCGCTGCGGCGTCGAGCGCGATCGCGGCGCCGGCGGCACGGTAGGCATCGTCGGCGATGCCGATGCCCGCGGCGGCGCCCTGCTGCACCACGACCTGGTGGCCGTGCGTCACAAGCTCGCGCGCACCGGCCGGGGTCAGCCCGACGCGATACTCGTGCGTCTTGATCTCCTTGGGAACGCCGATCCGCACCTTGGCCTCCTGCAATTGTTCACGCGGCGGTCTAGTGCCCCGAGTCGCTGAAATTGCCGGGGTTCGTACTCTAGCGACCGTCCCTGACAGGACCGCGACCCACACTATCACCGCGGAATTGGTGACGCGAGGTACTAGGGCCTGTCGTCAATTAAGCC